>NZ_JBGCUM010000024.1:0-87820 GCF_054177665.1 Roseateles sp. P5_E8
AGCGTGGCGGTGTTGTTGCCGTCGTAGACCTTGTTGGCCGCCGTGATGCCGGTGATGGCCGCGATGGTGGCCGGCGTGATGTCGGCCGTGGTGCTAGCGGTGGTCGACGCCAGCGTGTAGTTGCCCGCGTCCGTGCCGCCCAGCGTCAGCCCGGCGATGCTGACCGTCTTGCCGTTGGCCACGTTCTTGTCCGCGAACGTGCCCGTCGAGGTCGCCACGTTGACCGTGTCGCCCGCCAGCAGGCCGGTAAAGCCGGCCGCGCCCGTGTTGAGCGTGGCGGTGTTGTTGCCGTCGTAGACCTTGTTGGCCGCCGTGATGCCGGTGATGCCCGCCATCGCCGCCTTGCTGATGTCGGCCGTGGTCGTCGCCGTCGTCGCAGCCAGCGTGTAGTTGCCTGCATCGGCGCCGCCCAGGCTCAGGCCGGTGATGTTCACCGTCTTGCCCGCCGCAGCGTTCTTGTCTACGAAGTTGCCGGTCGACGTCGCTACGGTCAGCGTGTCGCCGCTCACCATGCCGGTGAAGCCGGCCGCGCCCGTGCTCAGCGTCGCCGCCGTGGTCGTGTCGTAGACCTTGTTGGCCGCCGTGATGCCGGTGATGCCCGCGATGGTGGCCGCCGTGATGTCGGCCGTGGTGCTGGCGGTGGTCGACACCAACGTGTAGTTGCCCGCATCCGTGCCGCCCAGCGTCAAGCCGGCGATGCTCACCGTCTTGCCATTGGCCACGTTCTTGTCCGCAAACGTGCCGGTTGACGTGGCCACGTTGACTGAGTCGCCCGCCAACAGGCCAGTGAAGCCGGCTGCTCCGGTGCTCAGGGTCGCAACGTTATTACCGTCGTAGACCTTGTTGGCCGCCGTAATGCCGGTGATGGCCGCCATCGTCGCCTTCGCGATGTCGGCCGTGGTCGTCGCGGTGTTGCTGGCCAGCGTGTAGTTGCCCGCATCGGCGCCACCGAGCGTCAGTCCGGTGATGTTCACCGTCTTGCCAGTCGCCGCGTTCTTGTCGACGAAGTTGCCGGTGGAGGTCGCAACCGTCAGCGTGTCGCCACCCACCATGCCGGTAAAGCCGGCTGCGCCCGTGCTCAGCGTTGCCGCCGTGGTCGTGTCGTAGACCTTGTTGGCCGCCGTGATGCCGGTGATGGCGGCAATCGTCGCCGCCGTGATGTCGGCCGTCGTGCTGGCGGTGGTGGATGTCAGCGTGTAGTTGCCCGCGTCCGTGCCGCCCAGCGACAGGCCGGCGATGCTGACCGTCTTGCCGTTAGCCACGTTCTTGTCCGCGAACGTGCCGCTGCCGGTGGCGACGKTCAGCGCGTCGCCCGACACCATGCCGGTGAAGCCCGCCGAGCCKGTGCYCAGCGTGGCGGTGTTGTTGCCGTCGTAGACCTTGTTGGCCGCCGTGATRCCGGTGATGGCCGCGATGGTGGCCGGCGTGATGTCGGCCGTGGTGCTGGCAATGGTCGACGCCAGCGTGTAGTTGCCCGCATCCGTGCCGCCCAGCGTCAGGCCGGCGATGCTGACCGTCTTGCCGTTGGCGACGTTCTTGTCGGCGAAGGTGCCGGTCGAGGTGGCCACGTTGACCGAGTCGCCGCCCAGCAGGCCGGTGAAGCCGGCCGCGCCCGTGTTGAGCGTGGCGGTGTTGTTGCCGTCGTAGACCTTGTTGGCGGCCGTGATGCCGGTGATGGCCGCCATCGTCGCCTTCGTGATGTCGGCCGTGGTCGTCGCCGTCGTGCTGGCCAGCGTGTAGTTGCCGGCGTCAGCACCGCCCAGGCTCAGCCCGGTGATGTTCACCGTCTTGCCGGTCGCAGCGTTCTTGTCGACGAAGTTGCCGGTGGACGTCGCCACGGTCAGCACGTCGCCACTCACCATGCCGGTGAAGCCGGCCGCACCCGTGTTCAGCGTCGCCGCCGTCGTCGTGTCGTAGACCTTGTTGACCGCCGTGATGCCGGTGATGGCGGCGATGGATGCCGTGTTCACGGTCAGCGTGCCAGGCGCCGCGTAGCTGAGCGTGTAGCCCAGCGCGTCCACGGCACCGGATGCGATGAGCGAATGCGCGCCCACGATGGGGTTGCTCGAAGTGGACAGCGTGCCGCCCACCGCCACGGACGGGGCGGTGCTGAAGATCTGGCCGGTGGTGTCGCCGTTCTGCACGCCGGCCAGGCTGGTGGTGGCCGCAGTGGCCGGGCCGTAGGTGCGCGTCAGGTTGTCGGCCGTGATGGTGACCGTCGGCTGCTCGCGGTAGACCACGTTGACGCCGGCGCCCAGGGCGGCCGTGAAGTTGGTGGTGCTCTCGTCGCTGCCGTAGCGGAAGCGCCCGCTGCCGCTGCCGACCAGGGCGGTCAGGCCGGTGCTGCCGGACACGGTGCCCGAGTACAGCGTGGCGCGGCCACCGCTGCCGACACTGACGCTCCCGCCGCCGACGATGACGTTGCCGCCCGCGCCCGTGCCTGCCGCCACCGAGCTGGCGGCGTTCAGCACCACCGCGTTGCTGGCGGTGCTGGTGGTGGCGACGGACTGGTTCAGCGTCAGGTCGCCCGACAGCGTGCCCAGGGCCACCGCGCCGCTGCGCGTGATGCCCACGCTGTTGACCGTGCCGACGGCCAGCGCGCCGCTGTTGACCAGTGTCAGGTCGCCCGAGCCGGTGGCTGCGGCGACGGTCGTGATGCTGTTGCCCGCGTTGGTCAGCGTCACCGCGCCGTTGCCCTTGAGTTCGAGGCCGGCGGTCGTCAGCGCCGCGCTCTGTGTGACCGCACCGGCGCTGTCCAGCGTGGCGTTGCCGGCCACCGTGGTGGCGCCGACGCTGGTGGCACCCGTGCTGCTGCTGGCCAGGCTGCTGGCCGTGCCCGAGAACGTCACGCCGCTGCCGGTGAGCGTGGTGGCACCCGTGCCGTTCAGCGTCGCCGTTAGCGCGCCGCCGGCCGTGGCCGCGGTCGTCCCGCTGCCGTTGAAGGTAATACCCAGCGCGCCGGTCGACGACACGTTGGCACTGCCGGTGTTGGTGACGCCCACCGCACCGACGAGCGTGTTGCCCGCGTTCGTCAGCGTCACCGCGCCCGAGCCGGTGCTGATGGTCGTCGCGCCGTCCACCAGCGCGGCGCCGCTCTGCGTGAGGCTCTGGTTGGTGGCGGTGACCGTGAGGCTGGCCGCCGCGTTGCCGGCGCCCGCAGCGCCGATGGGGCCGAGCACCGTGGCCACGGTGTTGACCAGCGTGACGTCGCCGCGCCCGGTCGAGCCGACCGCGCCGGCCAGCTGGTTGCCGGCGTCGTTCAGCGTCACGGCCGCGCCGCCCGCGTTCACGGTGGTGGCGCCGGCAACAAACGCGCTGGCGCTCTGGCCAACGGCGTCGTTCACCGTCGTGACCGACAGGCTGGCCGCCGCATTGCCGCCGCCCGCCGCGCCGATCTGGCCCAGCGTCGTGGCCTGGCTGTTGGCGATGGTGACTGCGCCCGTGCCCACCGAGCTGACCGCGCCGTTGAGCTTGTTGCTCGCGTTGTCCAGCGTGACGGCGCCCGCGCCGGCGCTGACGGTAGTGGTGCCGTCGACAAACGCCGCGCCGCCCTGCGCGACCGCGCCGCCGTCGGTGCTGACCGACAGGCTGGTTGCGCGGCTGCCGCTGCTGCCGATCTGGCCCAGCGTGGTGGCGCCGTTGTTGAACAGCGTGACCGCGCCGGTGCCGATGGTCGTGATCGCGCCCGTGAACTGGTTGCCAGCGTTATTGGCCGTGATGGCGCCGCCGGTGTCGGTGCGCAGCGAGGTGACGCCGGCGACGATCGCCGCGCCGCTCTGCGTGATGCTGCCGTTGCTGTTGCGCACGGTCAGGCTGGCGGCGCCATTGCCGGCCGAGCCGATGGCGCCCAGCGTGGTGCTGACGGCATTGCGCAGCGTGACCGCGCCGGTGCCGGTGGACCCGACCGCGCCGGCCAGCTGGTTGCCGGTGTTGGTCAGCAGCACGGTGCCCGTGCCGGCCGCCACCGTGGTGGCGCCGGTCACGTAGGAGGTGCCGCTCTGGCTGACGTTGTCGTTCGTCGTCGTGACCGACAGGCTGGCCAGCGGACTGCCAATGGTGCCCATGGTGCCCAGGTTGGCGGCGATGTCGTTGGCAAGCGCCACCGCGCCGGAGCCGGTCGAGTTGACCGCGCCGGTCAGCCGGTTGGCCGCGTTGTTCAGGCTGACGCTGCCGGAGCCGGCCGCGACCGTGGTCTCGCCGGTCACGTAGGCCGCAGCGGTCTGCGTCACGGCGGCGTTGCTCGTGACCACGTTCAAGCCAGCCGCGCCGCTGCCCACCGAGCCGATCGCGCCCAGCGCGGTGGCCAGGCCGTTGTGGATGGTGACCTCGCCGCTGCCGGTGGAGCTGACCGCGCCGGTGAGCTGGTTGCCGGCGTGGTTGAGTGCCACCTCGCCAGTGCCGGCGTTGACGGTGATGGTGCCGGCGACGCTGGCCGCGCCCACCTGCGAGAACGCGCCGTTGTTAGTCGTCGAGGTCAGCGAGCCGCCCACCGTCAGACCGGCCAGCGTCACATCGCCCTTGGCGACGGCGGCGAGGTTGCCGGCCAGGCCGGTGTTGATGGTCGAACCGACCGCCATCGAGACCTCGCTGGTCACCGTGCCGGGCGAACCACCGCCCAGCGCCGTGCCGGCATACAGGTTGACGTTCAGCGAGCGGTCGGCGCCGCCCGCGCTGATGGAGCCGCCCGCCGTGAAGTTGATGCTGCCCTGGGCCGCCAGCGTCAGTGTGGCCGACTGCGCACTGGCCAGCGCGGTCGTGATGGCCCCGGTCACGGTGATGTCGCCCAGGCCCGTGTTGGTGCCCGCGTTGTTGGTCAGCACGACGACGTTGGAGCCGTTCGTCAGCGCTGCCGCCAGCGAGGTGGTGCTCAGGAAGGCGTCGTCGTCGGTGGTGTTGAAGCTGCCGGCGACATTGGTGTCGGCGACAGCGCCTATGGTCAGGTCGTTAGGGTCCAGCAGCCAGGTGCCGCCCTTGCCCTTGGCGGCGCTGACGTCGGCCACGCCGGTGCGCACGTTCAGCACGCGCTTGCCCGACGTCTCGATGAGGCCACCATTGCCGCCCAGCAAGCCGCCGCGCGCGGCGATGCTGCCGTCGAAGCGGGTGCGGTCGTTGGACCAGACCACCACCGTGCCGCCATCGCCCAGCCGCGTGGCGCTGGCGTCGATGCTGGCGCCGGCGGCGACCGTCGTGGTGGTGGCGTTCCAGAGTTCGCCCTGGCCCTGGTAGTTGCCGCCCAGGTTGACCCGGCCGCCGCCGGTCGCGCCAGTGGCGCTGATGGCCGAGCCGGCCGCGATGTCGACATGGTCGGCCTCCAGCACGATGCGACCGCCCTTGGCCACCAGGCTGCTGGCCGACAGCTCGCCGCTGTTGCGGATGACGCTGCCCTGCAGCGTCTGCGCGGCGCGCGCCGACATCAGGATCTGGCCGTCCGGCGCCAGCACCGCGTGGCGGTTTTCGATCAGCGTGGCGATGTCGGCCGGCGTCACGCGCAGCCGGGCCAGGCTGCCACCCTCGAACTGCAGCTCGATGGCCTCGCCGGCCGCCAGCGCCACCGTGCCGGCCCGCGCCCGCACGATGCCGCTGTTGCGCACCTCGGGCGCCAGCAGGGCCACATAGCCACCATTCGCGGCCGTGATCTGGCCTTCGTTCTCAACCCCGGCGGTGCTGCCGGCGCGCTCGAACACCAGCCGGCCGGCCATGAAGTCGGCCAGGCCGATGCTGTTCGTGCTGGCCACGAAGGAGCCCACGTCCACCTGCGCCGTCGGGGCGAAGTAGATGCCGCTGGCATTGGTCAGGAAGACCTGGCCGTTGGCGCTCAGGCGGCCGAAGATCTGGCTGGGCGAGCCGCCGGTGACGCGGTTCAGCGCGACGCTGGAGGCATCGGGCTGCGCGAAGCGCACGCTGGCGTTGGCGCCGATGTCGAAGCTGGTCCAGTCGATGGCGGCACGCGCCGTCGTCTGGTTCACCACGAGGTTGGCGCCGGTCTGTTGCCAGCTGGCCTGGCCGGCCACGAGCTGGCCGCCTTGCGGCGTCGCAGTCGGCGCGGGCGCCTGGCGGGCGACCACGGCGGTCGGCGCCTGGGCGAAAGCCCCTCCGGCGCCAAGCGCCAGCAAAGCGGCGGCTGCGGTGCGCAGGCCGACTCGGCGTGCGCTGCGGCCGGCCTTGCTGCGGCCGCGGGCGTGCTCGTGCACCGCGATCCAGCAGCCCTGGGCGGCGCTCCAGACCAGGCGGAAGATGCGGTTCAGGCTGGCATGTTCGTGCATGGTGTTCTCCTCGGCGCTCAGAACGGTTGGCTGGCCAGCAGCCAGAAACGATTGCGGTGCAGCGACCCGTCCAGGTCGCGGCCCTGCGCGTCGGCAAGCGGGTTGTCGCCGATACGGCGAGCCCAGATCACGCTCACCTCCGCACCGCCCGGGCTGGCGTAGTCCAGGCTCAGGCCTGCGCCCTTGAGCGAATACTGGTTGGGCGCCGTGGCGCCCAGGAAGTTCTCGTCGACATAGGTCTGGACACGGCCCCAGTCGAAGAAGCCGGCAACGCGCCAGCCGCCGCCCAGCCGCACGCGCAGCTCGGCACTGGCCAGCAGGCCGGTGGCGCCGCCGCCTTCGCTGACCGGGTAGGCGCGCACGCCCTGCGGGCCGCCGAGGTAGAACTTCTCCGACGAGTCCAGGTTGCGGTTGGCCCACTGCCCCTGCAAAGAGGCATGTGCCGACCAGTCACCCGCCAGGGTCTGCTGGCGGGTCAGCTGGTAGCGCAGCTTGCGGAAGCTGCCGTCGGTGCGCGGACCGGCCGCGTCGAAGGCCTGGCTGGGCGAACCGCCCAGGTCCAGCTGCCCGAACTGGGCACCCAGGTAGGCGGTCGTGACGCCGGAGCCGCCCACGTCGTCAAACTCGTTGGCGCTCAGCCCCAGGCTCCAGACCTGCGAGTCGTAGACCGAGGCATCGGCACCGTTGGCCTTGTTGTGGAAGCGCTTGCTCTCCAGGCCGCCCTGAAGCAGCACATTGAGGTCACGCGAACGCACCAGCGGATGGCTGACGTCCAGGCCCAAGGCGCTGGACGTGCCCCGCGCGTCGAGGGCCTCGAAATCGCTGCCGACGAGGTGATAGCGCAGCGCATTGGCGCTGACACCGACCCGCGTGCCCGCCAGCCCGACCGGCATGGACGCACCCAGCCGCACGAAGCTGCTGCCGCGATTGACGCTGGCCTGGGCGATCAAGAGGTCGCCCATCCCGAGCGCGCTGTTCAGCGCCACGGAGGCGTTCAGGCGGGCCTCGCCGGTGGAGCGCGTGCCGCCGTTGTCGACGCCCACTGCGCCCGTCACCGTGGGCTTGTCGCGCAGGCTCAGGCGCACGGCGGTCTCGCCGGTGCCACCACCCGGCACCAGGCTGGCACTGGCCTGCACGCCCGGCAGGTCGCCTACCAGCAGCAAGGCCCGGTCCAGCGCCACCAGGTCCAGCGCCTGGCCGCGCTGCTGCCCCTGCTCCAGCATCGCCATGGCGCGCTCGGGTGCCAGGTGCTGGCCGCTCTGCTCCACCTGCGTGCCGCCGTAGTGCGCCTCCATCACCTGCAGGGTGACCACGCCCTCGGTGACGTCCTGCGCCGGCAGGAAGACCCGGGCCAGCCGGCCCGCCGCCGTGTAGCGCTTGGCCACCAGTGAGGCGACCTCCTGCAGCTCCTTGAAGTCCAGCGGCCGGTCGAGATAACCCGTCACGGTGCGCTGCAACTGCGCATCGCTCAGCATCGTGTTGCCCTGGAACCGGAACGACTTGACCGCCACCTTGGCGCCTGCCGCCACCTGCAGCGTGGGCGGTGGCGTCGCCACCTGGGCGCCCTCGCCCGGCCTGGGCAGCACCGGCGCCTTGCGCTGGTTCTGCTGCATCAGCTGGCCGGCATCGGGCACGGTCTGCGCGCTGGCGCTGCAGGCCCCGAGGGCCATCAGCACGGCCACACCCCAGGCGGCAGGACTCAAGCGTCGCTCATCAAGGACGGGGATTCGATGGGCCGACAAACGATGGCTTGCTGGATGTGTGGGTCGCACTTGGTATCTCCCGCTGACAAGCAGGTACGAATGCTTGCGCGCCGGTCCGTGGGCAACTTTTCCAAACTGCTGAAAAACTTTTCCATTCTGTTTTTGAGATGACTACCATCGCCCGGCCGTGCACCATTCCACAGGACTGACGCCCCAAAACGACGCCGCCGTGCGCCGCCAACGTGTGTTGGTGGTGGCCGGTGAGCTGAGCGACCTGAAGGCGGTGACCGCGCTGCTGGGCGAGCGTTTCACGCTGTCGTTCGCGACCGACGGGCTCGGCGGCGTCCAGCGCGCGCAGGGGCAGCGGCCCGACCTGATCCTGATGGAAACCTGCCTGCCCGGTGTGGTGGACGGCCTGGTGGCCTGCCGCCTGCTCAAGGCCGACGCCGTGACCGCCGCCATCCCGGTGCTGTTCGTGTCGGCGCTGACCGAGCCCGGCGACCGCGTGCGCGGCCTGGAGGTGGGCGGGGCGGACTACATCTGCAAGCCGCTGTGGCCGGCCGAGGTGCTGGCCCGAGTGCAGGTGCATCTGCCCAGCCCGGCGGCACCGGCCCGCAGTTCGCCCGACCCCGAGGGCGCTTTCGTCGAAGCCGCCAAGGCCTTGATCGACGCGCAGCTGAGCGCGCTGCCCAGCGCGGATGAGCTGGCCCGCGAAGTGGGCGTGGCCGGCCGGCGGCTGTGCGAGATGTTCCGGCAGCACACCGGCATGACGCTGCAGGCCTACGTCAGCGAGCAGCGCATCCGCGCCAGCCTGCGGCTGCTGGAGCGCACCTCGATGAGCGTCAACGCGGTGGCCTACGAGGTGGGCTTTCGCACCCCGGGCAACTTCTCGACCGCCTTCCGCACCCGAACCGGCATGACGCCGCTGGCCTGGCGGCGCCAGCGCACGCTGGACTACTGAGCGCACAAGCTTGTGCGGCAAACGCAGATGCCGCGCCGCGGCAGGCAGCGGACAATGGCCGTCTCGACACAATCGAACCCCGCAGGCCCGATGAAGCACACCCTCTGTTTCGCCGCCCTGGTGACCGCGCTTCTGCTCGCCGCCGCTCCCATCAGCCACGCCAGCTCCGGCCCCGGCGTGGCCTGGCAGGCCGCTGCTGCCGATGCCGACATCGACCGCGCCTTCACGCAGGCGAGGGCCGAGAAGAAGCCGCTGCTGCTGTACTGGGGCGCCAAGTGGTGCCCGCCCTGCAACCAGCTCAAGGCGACGCTGTTCAACCGGGCGGACTTCATCGAGCAGAGCAAGGCCTTCGTGGCGGTCGGCATCGACGGCGACGCGCCCGGCGCGCAGAAGCTGGGCACGCGCTTCAAGGTGCGCGGCTACCCGACGCTGATCCTCTTCAACGCTAACGGCAACGAGATCACCCGCCTGCCCGGCGAGGCCGATGCGGCCCAGGTCATGAAGGTTTTGCAGCTGGGCTTGTCCAGCGGCCGGCCGGTCAAGGCCGTGCTGGCCGATGCCAAGGCGGGCAAGCGGCTCTCGGCCAACGAATGGCGGCTGCTGGGCTTCTACGGCTGGGAGACCGACGAGCAGCAACTGCTGCCCGTGGCCGAGCGCCCGGCCACGCTGACGCAGCTCGCCAAGGCCAGCGAAGGCGTGGAGGCCGAGACGGCGACCCGCCTGTGGCTGAAGTCCATCGGCGCGCTGGCCGAGGGCAAGGCGACCGACCCGGCCCAGTTGCCGCGCCTGCGCGGGGTGCTGGCCGACGCAGCCAAGTCACGCGCCCAGATGGACGTGCTGAGCAACGAGGCGCCCGACCTCGTCAAGGCCATCACGCCGACCGCCGGCGACACGCGCACGCAACTCGTTGCCGAGTTCGACGCCGCGTTGAAGCGCCTGAACGAGGACACGACGCTGTCCCGCGCCGACCGCCTGAATGCGCTGCAGGCCCGCATCGAGCTGGCGCGGCTGGACACGGCCAGGGAAGAACCGAATCCGAAGACGATTCCGGCCGCGCTGCAGACCGAGGCGCGCGACCAGGCCGCCAGGGCCAACCGCGAGATCACCGACGGCTACGAGCGCCAGGCCGTCATCACGCAAGCCGCCTACCTGCTGGGCCGCGCTGGCCTGTGGAAGGACAGCGACGAGCTGCTGAAGGCGGCGCTGGCGCGCAGCCACTCGCCCTACTACCTGATGAGCCAGCTCGGCGGCAACGCCAAGAAGCAGGGTCGCAAGGCGGACGCGCTGCGCTGGTACGAGGAGGCCTTCAACAAGAGCGAGGGCCCGGCGACGCGCCTGCAGTGGGGCTCGAACTACTTCGCCGCGTTGATCGAGCTGAGCCCGGAAGACGCGCCGCGCATCGAGAAGGCCGCGGCCCAGCTGTTTGCCGAGGCGGCCAAGGACCCCGGCGCCTTCTACGAGCGCAGCGAGCGCTCGCTGAAGAAGGTCGCGACGCTGCTGGCCGACTGGAACAAGACGCCCGCCCAGACGGCCGCCGTGGGCCGGCTCAAGGCACAGCTCGACGGGGTGTGCAGCAATCTGGACGGCAGCGATGCCAAGGCCAAGACGGCTTGCCAAGGGCTGATGAAGCCCGTCAGCAAGGCCTGATCTAAAGCCCGTCCGACAGCAGCGGCTCGCGCCGCAGGTCGGCGTCCACGTCCATCAGCACGCTGGCCAGCTCCAGCGTGCGCCACAGCCCTTCGGGCATGGCCATGATGGCCTCGGGGGTGCGGGCCTGGCTGACCCAGGCGCCGATCTCGGCATGCTGCTCGTGGGTCAGCAGGCAACGGTCACGCATCTCGTCGAGTGTCTGCACGCTCAGCCTTTCATCGCGGCGGGGCCGCTGGTGGGAGGTCGGGAGAAGCTGGGGGCTATTGCACCATAGGCCGCCGTTCATCACGCGTCTGCGGTCATTCAAACGCGCCGTGCCGCCGGCCACACTTCTCGTCGCGGCGGCGCACGCGGCGGCCCGGATACTCGCGGCCATCCGGTCCCTGGAGCCCTGCATGCCCTTTCCCGCCCGGCGCGCCCTCGCGCTTGCCGCCGCCCTGTTCGCCGCAACGGCCCAAGCCGCCACGCCGCTGAAGCCCTGCCGCATCGACGGCATCCCCAACGAGCTGCAATGCGGCAGCCTGCAACGCCCGCTGGACCCGGCGCGGCCGGAAGGCGTCAAGGTCGACATCCACTACCTCGTCGTGCCGGCAATGGCGCGCAACAAGCAGCCCGACGCCGTGCTGATGCTGGCCGGCGGCCCTGGCCAGAGCGCCATCGATGTGGCCGCGCGCGTGCTGCCGCGCCTCTCGCGGCTGAACAACCGGCGCGATCTCGTCTTCATCGACCAGCGCGGCACCGGCAAGTCGGCGCCGCTGGAATGCCCCGACGAAACCAAGCTGCCCATCACCGAGCAGCTCGACACCGCCGCGCAAATGAAGCGGCTGGATGCCTGCCGCGCGACGCTGGAGAAGCTGCCCTACGGTGACCTGCGCTTCTTCACGACCACCATCGCCATGCAGGACATGGACGCCGTGCGCGAAGCGCTTGGCGTGTCGCAGTGGAACCTCGTCGGCGGCAGCTACGGCACGCGCGCGGCGCTTGAATATCTCCGCCAGTTCCCGAGCAAGGTGCGCCGCACCGTTATCGACGGAGTCGCGCCGCCGGACATGGTGCTGCCGGCCAGCTTCTCGCCCGACACGCAGGCGGCGCTGGACAAGCTCATAGACGCCCACGCCAAGACCCTCCCCGAACTGCGCGCCGACTGGCAGAAGCTGCTCGCTTCGCTGCCACGCCAGGTGACGGTGGCCCAGCCGCTGACCGGCGCGCCCGAGCGCTTCACCGTCGACCGAGAGCTGCTGCTGCGCGCGGTGCGGCCGCCGCTCTACCAACCCGCGCTGGCCGCGGCGCTGCCCGCCGCCATCCATGCGGCGGCGGCCGAGGGCCGCTTTGAAGGCCTGTTCGGCCTGACGTCGGCCTTCAGCGGCGGCAAGGGCCAGAAGCTCGCCGCGGGCATGCACTTCTCCGTCATCTGCGCGGAGGACGTGCCCCGCCTGGCCGGCGCCACCGACAAGCCGGGCGAGGACTACCGCACCGTCGACGCCGACATGTACGCCCGCGTCTGCAAGACCTGGCCCCGTGGCGACGTGCCGGCTGAGTTCTACACGCTGCCGCCCGCGCCCAGCCCGGTGCTCCTCATGAGCGGCGGCGCCGACCCGGCCACGCCGGCCCGCCACGGCGAGCGCGTCGCCAAGGCGCTGGCCGTGGGCCACCCGGAGCGGGTGCAACACCTCGTCGTGCCCGAAGCCGGCCATGGCGTGATGGCCGTGGGCTGCGTGCGCGACCTGATGTTCCGCTTCATCGACGCCAAGACAGACGCCGCCGCGCTGCCGCAGGAGGCGGCCTGCGCGACGCGCATCCCGCGCCCACCCGCCTTCCAGCCCGTGCAAGGAGGGGCCGCCAAATGATCGAGATCCAGGACGTTCACAAGCAGTTCACCACCCGCACGGGCGCCGGCCTGTTCAAGCGTGGTGCCAAGAAGGTCGTGCATGCGGTTCAGGGTGTGAGCCTCACGGCGCCGGACGGCCGCATCACCGGCCTGCTAGGCGCTAACGGTGCCGGCAAGACGACGACGCTACGCATGCTGGGCGGCTTGTTCGCGCCGGACCAGGGCCAGATCACGGTCGACGGCATCGTCGTGCAGCAAGCGCCGTTGCAAGCCTTGGCCCGCATGGGCATCCTCGGCGACGCCCACGGCCTCTACCCGCGCCTGTCGGCGCGCGAGAACATCGCCTACTTCGGCCGCCTGCAAGGCATGACGACGGACGCCGCCAACGCGCGCGCCGAGGAGCTGGCGCGGCTGCTGGAGATGCAGTCCATCCTGGACCGCCGCGCCGAGGGCTTCAGCCAGGGCGAGCGCATGAAGACGGCGCTTGCCCGCGCCCTCGTGCACGACCCCGCCAACATCGTGCTGGACGAGCCCACCAACGGCCTGGACGTGCTGGCCACCCGCGCACTGCGCGAGGCCTTGCGTTGGCTGCGCAGCCCCGAGGGCGGCAGCAAATGCATCGTCTTCTCCACGCACATCATGCAGGAGGTGGAGCAGCTCTGCGACGAGGTCGTCGTCGTCTCCCACGGCCGCAGCGTGGCGCATGGCAGCGTGCCGGCGCTGCTGGAGCTGGCGGGCGAACAACGTTTCGAGGACGCTTTCGTGAAACTCGCATTCCCTGAAGAGGTCGCGGCATGAAGCACGCGTGGATCGTTTTCACAAAAGAGCTGGCCGACGCGCTGCGCGACCGCCGCACGCTGCTGCGCATCCTCATCCCCGCGCTGCTGATGGGGCCGCTGCTGCTGATGGCGCTGTCTGGGCTGATCGCGTCGTTCGAGGAGCGCGCCGACAAGCGCGAGGTGGCTGTCTACGGCGCGGACAACGGGCCGACGCTGGTGAACTACCTCGAGCGCCAGACCTACACCATCCACTCGATCAAGGGTGACGTGCTCCGGGAGGGCTATGAGAAGGGCCTGCGCGAAGGAAAGATGGCGGCGCCGCTGCTGGTGATCCCGGCGGACTTCGAGGCCAAGCTGCTGGCGGGCGAGGCGCCCGTGGTGGAGGTGATGAGCGACAGCGCCAACCAGCGCGCCCAGGCCGGCGTGGGCGCCGTCAAGGGCCTGCTGTATGGCTTCAACCAGGAGCGCGCGTCGCTGAACCTGGCGATGCGCGGCGTGTCCATCGAACTGCTGAAGCCCATCGACATCGAGGAGCGCGACCTCGCCAGCGTGCAGGCCCGCGCCGCGCGGCTCAGCAGCATCATCCCGATGTTCATCATCATGGCCGTGCTCTACGGCGCCCTGACCGCCGCGCTGGACAGCACCGCCGGCGAACGCGAGCGCGGCTCGCTGGAGCCGCTGCTGATGAACCCGGCGCCGCACGGTGCCATCGTCGTCGGCAAGTGGGGCGCGGTGGCGCTGCTGGGCATGGCGGTGGCGCTGCTGTCGAGCTTGAGCTTCGTGCCCGCGCAATGGCTGCTGAGGAGCGACAGCCTGCAGGCGATGTTCCAGTTCGGCATGCCGGAGGTGCTGGCCTTCTGGCTGCTGCAGATCCCGCTCGCGGCCGGCCTGTCGGCCATGCTGATGGCGCTGGCCATCCGCTCCAAGACTTTCAAGGAGGCGCAGGCCGGCAGCACGCTGATCGTCACCGCCATCAGCCTGGCGCCCATGGTCACCCTGCTGAACCCGGGCGGCGAAGCGGCCTGGTACCTGTGGGTGCCGGGCCTGGCGCAGAACACGCTGATGCTGGCCGTGCTCAAGGGCGAGACGCTGCGCTGGGGCCAGGTGTTGCCCGGCGTCGTCGTCGGCTTCGGGCTGACCGCGGTGGCGCTGTTCTACGTGGCGAGATCCATGCGGGCCGCAGTCGCGCGTTAACCTGCTGCTCATGAAACACATCGTCATCGCGGCGGCCACGACTGCGCTGGTGCTCGCCGGCTGCACCAGCGTCAAAAGCTTCTCCGCCTTCGAGCCCGCCACGCCAGCCGACTACACAGGCCCCAGCGCCAACGTCGCTGACCAGGTGGTGGTCATCAGCGCCCAGCGGCTGCACGTCTTCGAGATCACGCAGGTCGACGGCCGGCGCCTGGCCAGCAGCAGCATGGCCAGCACCCGCGCCGGCCAGGGCAGCGGCATGACGCTGACGCCGGTGGCGCTGACGAACGAACTGCCGCTTCGCCCGGCGCAGCTGCGGCTCCAGGCCGCGACGCAGTACGCCTCGCCCATGCTCGCGATGTCGAATGCGAGCTGCCGCACGTTCGGCGAAGTGCGCTTCACGCCCGCTGAAGGCAAGCGCTACATCGTCAACGGGCAGATCGCCGAGAACGTCTGCGAGGTCTGGATCGAGGACCTGGAGACCCGGCAGCCAGTGACCGAGAAGATCAGCGGCCCGGGCACCGGGCGCTAACTCAAGCGGCGCGCAGCCGCCTTGAGCAGGGCCCGCGAATACCAGCGGTGAAAGCCCAGCAGTGCGTGGAAGACGCGGCCCATGCGCGCCTCGCCACCGGGCTCACGCCGCCGCGGCACCACGGCCGAGCCGAACCACAGCGTTGTTCCGCCGCCCTCGCCCGCCTCGGCCTTGAACCAGGAGCGCGTGGCGCCGCTGTCCTCGTGCATCAGCAGTTCGTCGCCGACCCGCTTCTCCACCGTCCAGACAGCGAAGCGCTCACTCTCGCCGCGCGCCACGGCCCGCGCCATCGCGTCGCTGGAAGGCTTGCCGAACAGCGCCAGCAGCGCACGCTCCACCTTGAAGAGACGCGTCGTGTAAAAGGCCTCGACGAACGCGGCCAGGCTGACCGTGCGTGGGAACCGCAGCGTGTAGGCATCGGCAAAGGCGCTGCGTTCTGCGGCGAGCCGGGCCAGCAGGCTGTCGGGCGGGGGCGGCGTGTCGGTGGGCGTCATGGCGGGAAGCATCGCCGGGATAGCCGCAAGCGATTGGCCGTCGGCAATGAGAATCATTAGCATTTGTCTATTCGATTTCATCTGGCGATAGACATCATGACCAAGACCGCAAGGGCCTGGCGGGTGCGCCTGGGTAGTGGCCTGGCACGCCGACCGCAGCCGGCCGCCTGAGCCGGCCTGCCTCAGCGCAGGCCATCCAGCAATGTGCGGCGCAATGTTGCCTCGTCCGCGATGCCACTCTGGCGACGCATCAGCTGACCATCCTTGAAGGTGAAGTAGGACGGCAGCCCGCTCACGCCGAACTGGGTGACGAAGTCGTTCTGGCTCACCGACGTCCAGGGCTGAAAGGCGACGCGGGCGAATGCGACACCGTTGGGCGCTTCAGCAGCAGCCAGCGCGTTGAAGGCCGGATTCGAGCGCACGCAATAGCCGCAGTTCGGGTCATAGGAGCTGAGCTGCACCACGACCCAGCCCTTGCTGTCGCGCACCCAGGCGCTGAGCGCGGCGGGCGTGACGCTCTGGACGCCAGGGCTGGACGCCGCCGCAGCGGGCGGTGCCGCTGCGGCGCTGTTGCGACCGGGCGGTGGCGGCAGCGGTGCATCGGCGGCCCGGGCGCGCTGCTGCTCGACATAGGCCAGCAGGGGCGCGCGGTCCAGCTGGGCGGCGGCGATGGTCTTGACGACCGAGGCATAGCCGCCGTAGCTCGCCCCGACGCGGACGGCCACCACCGCGTCGGCGCGATGGCCGATCAGATAGAGCCCGCGGTCGCCGAAAAAGTTGTACTGCAGCCGCTTGGCCAGATCCAGCTCGTGGAACCAGTAGACCGATGCGTCGGGGCTGTCAGTGCGCCCAGCGCAGGGGATGTCGCAGATGGTGATCAGCTCGAAGCCCTGCTCGCGCAACTGGCCGGCGTAATGGCGCGCGATGAGCAAGGGGCTGTCATCCGCCGGGTGCTTGAATTGCAGCATCGACACCTTGCCCTCATAGGGCAGGCGCCAGCGGCTTTCATTTTTTCCCTTGGCCCGCTCGGGCGGCGAGATCGGCAGCGCGCCGGCTTCAAGCGGGTTGTCGTAGCGGCCCAGCTCCTGGGCACGCGGATAAGGCCGCAGTTCTGCCGTTTGGGCCTGCGCGATGGCAGCGCCCAGCAGCAGGATGGCGGCGGCCAGACCTCGTTTGAGTCTCATGTCGCTCCCTGACTTCAGTTGGCAAACCGCGGATGCACGCGGCGCGGCGGGAGTCTAGGAGGCCCCGGCGGCCTCGGCTGCGAGGGAACGGTTACGAGCTGTATGGTAGGGATGCCGGAGCGGTCTGCTCTTCCAGCCAGCCCAGCCAGCGCATCGCCTGCTCGCGGTTGTCGCCGCACATGTCCTCATGCGGCGGCAGCGAGCCGCAGACAGCCGGCCGTTCCGGCTGGCCGAAGATCATGCAGCGCAGCTCATCGTCCAGCTGCACGCAGCGCACGCCCGCCGGCTTGCCATGCGGGTGGCCGGGGATGGGCGAGCTGATCGACGGGGCGATGCAGCAGGCGGCGCAGTGGGGGCGGCATTCCATGGACAGCCGCGATTTTGCCGTCCAGGCCCCGTGTCACCGGGTGACGACGATGTCGCCGGTCTGCAGATCGCGCAACTGATCCACATAAGGCAGCTCGATGTTGTCGAAGCTCACGGGCACACCCGCGCAGCGCAGCGCCTGGGGCCGGTCGCAGACATGGAAGTGCAGGTGCGGCTCGGTGGAGTTGCCGCTGCTGCCCAGTTGGCCAATCACCTGCCCGGCGCGCACCGCCTCGCCGACCTTGACGCGCACGCTGGCCGTCTGCAGGTGGGCATACACGGTGGACTCGCCCTGGGCGTGTTCGATCAGCACGTAGTTGCCGATGATGGCGTCGCCGCCCTGGGCCATGCGCCTGTCTTGCTGCTCGCCAACGCGCTTCAGGTAAGCGGCCTGCTCCTCGCCGGGGCGCCGCAGGTCATCCGCCGATTCGGGCGCATCCTGGCGCGCGACGCGCACGATGCCGTCGGCCGCCGCCAGCACGGGGGCGCCGTAAGCGAAGTGGTCCGAGAGCTGGCTGCCCTGGCCTCGGTAACTCAAGCCACCCTCGCCGATGCGCGCGATGTCCAGCGCGAATTCCTGCGGCACCACCCAGCGGTGATGGGAGTGCGGGGACGGGCCAGCGCCGATGAACCAGGTGCCCGCGAGTGGAAAGCGGTACTTGTTCTTCGCGCCAGCCAGGATGGGCAGCGAGGCGACGGCGCTGACCGCCTGCTGGCCGGCGTCATGGCCCGAGACCTGCACCGTGACGGCCGGCCGCTTGCCGCGATAGCTCAGGAACTGCTGCACCAGCATCAGCATCTCGCCGGGAGCCAGCGTCGCCGAGGACGCGAAGACCGGCTTCGTTCCGAGCAGCGCAGCCCCGCCAAACTGAAAGTCGAGCTGGGCCATCATGCCGGCGTCGTTCATCTGCTTGCCGCGCGCGGCGCTCTTGGCCAGGTCCGCGGCCTCCAGCAGCCGGGAGTCGGTCGGCGTGCCCGGGCCCTTCACGGCCAGCGTCACCGAGTCCAGCGTGAGGGGCGTGCTGCCGTCGTTGCTGATGGCGATGTTCTGCACCAGCACGCCCTGGACCCCACGCACCGAATCGATGGCGTAGGCGTGAACGCCCTGCGCCGGATAGAAGCGCACCGACAGCGCCTGCGACCAGGCCGGCAGGCTGCTGGATGCGGCCAAGCAGGCGAACAAAAACACGGAGCGACGAAGCATGGGAGTCCTTTCAAGACAGCGGCGCATTGTGGGCAGCCGTGCCTTGCACCGCCCGTGTGGCGCGACCAACGGCATATCCCCGGGCTTCAAGCGTCCGGATTGCGCTGCATTGCGGCGCGGCCGCCCGTGCGCCAAGGCCGTACAGGGTGACTTATCCACAGCCACTCCTTAAAATTCGCGGTTCGCCTGAGCGCTCGCGCAGGCACCGTTCTTTCCAGGATCGAGATGCTCTACCCCAAGGAATTCGATGTCATCGTCGTCGGCGGCGGCCATGCCGGCACCGAGGCCGCGCTCGCCGCTGCCCGCATGGGCGCGCAGACGCTGCTGCTGACCCACAACATCGAGACCCTGGGCCAGATGAGCTGCAACCCCAGCATCGGCGGCATCGGCAAGGGCCATCTCGTGAAGGAAGTCGACGCGCTGGGCGGCGCGATGGCGCTGGCCACCGACGAAGGCGGCATCCAGTTCCGCATCCTGAACGGCAGCAAGGGCCCGGCCGTACGCGCCACCCGCGCCCAGGCCGACCGCATCCTCTACAAGGCCGCCATCCGCCGCCGGCTGGAGAACCAGCCCAACCTGATGCTGTTCCAGCAAGCGGTGGATGACTTGATGGTGGAGGGCGACCGCGTCGTCGGTGCCGTCACGCAGGCCGGCATCCAGTTCCGCGCCCGCGCCGTCGTGCTGACGGCCGGCACCTTCCTGGACGGCCGCATCCACGTCGGCCTGCAGAACTACGCCGCCGGCCGCGCGGGCGACCCGCCGGCCGTGTCGCTGTCGGCCCGGCTCAAGGAGCTGAAGCTGCCGCAGGGCCGGCTCAAGACCGGCACGCCGCCTCGACTGGATGGCCGGACCATCGACTTCAGCAAGTGCGAGGCCCAGCCCGGTGACCTGGACCCCGTGCCGGTGTTCAGCTTCATGGGCAACAAGGCCATGCATCCGCAGCAGGTGCCTTGCTGGATCACGCACACCAACCTGCGCACGCACGAGATCATCCGCAGCGGCTTTGACCGCAGCCCCATGTTCACCGGCGTCATCGAAGGCGTGGGCCCGCGCTACTGCCCGAGCATCGAGGACAAGGTCAACCGCTTCGCCGACAAGGACTCGCACCAGATCTTCCTGGAACCCGAGGGCCTGACGACGCACGAGTACTACCCCAACGGCATCTCCACCTCCCTGCCCTTCGACATCCAGCTCGCCGCCGTGCGCAGCATCCCCGGCCTGGAGAACGCCGACATCCTGCGCCCCGGCTACGCCATCGAGTACGACTACTTCGACCCGCGCGGGCTGAAGGCCTCGTTCGAGACCAAGGTCATCCAGGGCCTGTTCTTCGCCGGCCAGATCAACGGCACGACCGGCTACGAGGAGGCGGCGGCCCAAGGCCTGTTCGCCGGCCTGAACGCGGCGCTGCAGGTGCGCGGCGACGGCGCGTGGACGCCCGCGCGCGACCAGGCCTACCTGGGCGTGCTGGTGGACGACCTCATCACCAAGGGTGTGACCGAGCCCTACCGCATGTTCACCAGCCGCGCCGAGTTCCGCCTGCAGCTGCGCGAGGACAACGCCGACGCCCGCCTGACCGAGACCGGCCGCCAGCTGGGCTTGGTCGACGACGAGCGCTGGGCCGCCTTCAACCGCAAGCGCGATGCTGTTTCACGTGAAACAGAGAAGCTGAAGAGCACCCGGGTACATCCTGGCATCCTGCCGGCGGCGGACGCCGAGCGCTTGGTCGGCAAGGCGCTGGAGCGTGAATACACACTGGTCGAACTGCTGCGCCGGCCGGGTGTCGTGTTCGACACCGTCGCGGAAGTCGCGGCTATTGCACGCCCGGAGGCCGGTGTTTCACGTGAAACACTGACCGCCGAATTGGGCCAGGAGCTGGCCGACCTCGTCACCGAACAGCTAGAGATCAGCACCAAGTACGCCGGCTACATCAACAAGCAGGTCGACGACGTCGCCCGCGCCGCCCACTTCGAGCACCTGAAGCTGCCCGACGACCTGGACTACGGCCTCGTCCACGCCCTCTCCTTCGAGGCGCGTCAGAAGCTGAACAAGCACCGTCCGGAAACGCTGGGCCAGGCGTCACGCATCTCCGGCATCACGCCGGCCGCCGTTTCGCTGCTGCTGGTGCACCTGAAGAAGGGTAAGTTCAAGGGCTTCACGGCCGAGGCCGCCGTTGTGGATGAAGCTGCATGAAGGACACGCTAGCAAGCGCGACACGCGAACTTGGCCTGGATCTCAACGACGCCCAGCTCGACCAGCTGCTGGCCTACCTGGCCCTGCTGCAGAAGTGGAACAAGGTCTACAACCTGACCGCCGTGCGTGACCCGGCGCAGATGCTGAGCCACCACCTGGTGGACAGCCTGTCGGTCATCGCGCCGCTGCTGCGCCATGGCGCGCCGGACAGACTCATGGACGTCGGCGCCGGTGGTGGCCTGCCGGGCGTGGTCATCGCCATCTGCTGCCCGGGCACCGACGTCAGCTGCGTGGACGCCGTCGCCAAGAAGGCGACCTTCATCCAGCAGGTTGCGGCCGAGCTGAAGCTGCCCAACCTGCACGGCGTGCACAGCAGGGTGGAGCAGCTGAGCACCGAGCCCTTCGGCGTCATCACCTCCCGCGCCTTTGCCTCGCTGGTGGACTTCACCAGCCTGACGCGCCAGCACCTGGGCCAGGGTGCCGTCTGGATGGCCATGAAGGGCCAGCACCCGGCCGACGAGATCGCCGCCCTGCCGGCCGACGTGGACGTGTTTCACGTGGAACAACTGGCCGTCCCGGGCCTGGACGCCCAGCGCTGCATCATCTGGATGCGGCCTCGCTGAGCCCTCGGCGCGGGTCACGCCCGAGCCTCACCGCCGCGCCGCGCCGGTACGATGCCAGCAGTCGAGAACTGGAACCCATGGCCAAGATTTTCTGCATCGCCAACCAGAAGGGCGGCGTCGGCAAGACCACCACCACCGTCAACCTCGCCGCCGGCTTGGCGCAGATCGGGCAGCGCGTCCTCGTCGTCGACCTGGACCCGCAGGGCAACGCGACCATGGGTTCCGGCATCGACAAGCGCAAGCTGGAGCTGACCGTCTACGACGTGCTGCTGGAATCCGCCACCCTGCCCGAGGCCAGGATGCGCGCGGAAAAGGCCGGCTACGACGTGCTCGGCGCGAACCGCGAGCTGGCCGGTGCCGAGGTGGACCTGGTCGCGCTGGAGCGCCGCGAGGCCCGGCTCAAGGCCGCGCTGGCCGATGCCGGCCCGGACTACGACTTCATCCTCATCGACTGCCCGCCGTCGCTGTCCATGCTGACGCTGAACGGTCTGTGCTGCGCCCACGGTGTCATCGTGCCCATGCAGTGCGAGTACTTCGCGCTGGAAGGCCTGACCGACCTGGTCAACACCATCAAGCAGATCCACGCCAACCTGAACCCTGATTTGCAGATCATCGGCCTGCTGCGCGTCATGTTCGACCCGCGCATCACGCTGCAGCAGCAGGTCAGCGACCAGCTCAAGACCCACTTCGGCAACAAGGTCTTCGACACCGTCATCCCGCGCAACGTGCGCCTCGCCGAGGCGCCGAGCTACGGGCTACCGGGCGTCGTGTTCGACCCCAGCTCCAAGGGCGCGGTGGCGTTTGTGGAGTTCGCCAAGGAGATGGTGGCGCGGATCGAGACGATGCGGTAGGCACCCGCGGCTCTTGCTATGTCAGACGCCCTGCTCCGTTACGTTCCCGTTGACCCAGGCTATGTGCCGAGCGTCGATCAAGCAACCCGAGCGACGCAACTACTTTCCGCCTTGCTACCTATGGCCAGCGACGTTGTCTGTCATATCAAGGAGCAAGTCGTCTTTGTGGACGCCGGCGGCAATTGGGACGGCGTGCATTGCCCGTCATGTGGAGCCGATGCCGAAGGTTGGTGGAGCGACGCCATGGAGGTCGCTGCCGAGAGCGGATTTGAGAACCTGCGAGTCATAGCAGCATGCTGTGGCGCTGACGTTTCATTGAACGAGCTGAGGTACGGCTGGCCGGTCGCGTTCGGCCGCTTCTTCCTGGAGGCCGCCAATCCGAACGTCGCCGGAATTTCCGAACAAGCTCTGCAACAGCTGGGTGACGCCGTAGGCGGGCCTATGCGGCAGATTCAAGTGCATGTCTAAGGCCCCCAGCGCCATGCTTCGCCCAATGACCCCGGCCGACGCCGACGCCATCGCCGACCTCCATGCCACCAGCTGGCGCAGCGCCTACCGCGGCCTGTTGTCGGACGATTTTCTGGACAACGGCGTCATCGCCGACCGCCAGGCCGTCTGGCGCGAACGCCTGCTGGGCCCCGCCACCGCGCCGGCCTTTGGCGTCGTGGCCGAAGACGCCACGGGCCAGATGATCGGCTTCGCCTATGTGCTGCTGCACCACGACCCCGTCTGGGGCACGCTGGTCGACAACCTGCACGTCCACCCCGAGCACAAGGGCGGCGGCATCGGCCGCCGGCTGCTTCAGGCTGTGGCCACCCGGCTCGGCGCCGAGCACACCCAGCCCCTCTTCCTCTGGGTGCTGGACGGCAACGAGCCCGCCAAGCGCTTCTACGCCCGCATGGGCGCGGAGTTCGCCGAGCAGGGCATGACCGATGGCCTCGGCGGCGCAACGCTGGCGGAGTGGCGCTGCGTGTGGCGCGATCCCTCGGCCCTGCTCCATGCTTGACGCCCTCGCCCTCCGCGCCGAACTCGCCGGCCTCGACGCCAGCGCGCCGCCCCAGCAGGCCGACATCGACGGCTGGCTGATCCGCCTGTCGCCGGGCAAGGCCAAGCGCTCGCGCTGCATCAACGCGCTGCGCGAGGGCAGCCTGCCGCTGGACGACCTGCTGGCCCGATGCAAGCAGGCCTACGACGCCGCCGGGCTGCCGCTGGCCGTGCGCGTGACGCCGTGGAGCCAGCCCGCCGACCTCGACGCGCGGCTGGCGGCCAAGGGCTGGGGCGCGTTCGATGCGGCGGATGTGATGCTGCTGGACACCCTCACCCCCGAGCCCGCGCCGGTCGCCCTCCAGGCCCTCGACGCGCAGGCCTACGCCGCCCTCGTTGGCACGCTGCGCGGCTCGTCGGTGACGGCAATAGCCGCCCACGCCGAGCGCATTGCTAACGCCCCGGTCACCTACCAGGGCTTTGCGCTCAACGACGCGGCCGGCGCCTTGCTGGCCTGCGGCCAGATGGTCGTCGATGGCGACATCGTGGGCCTCTACGACATCGCCTCGGCCGTCCAGCGCCAGGGCCATGCCGACCGCCTGTGCCGGGCGCTGCTGGCCCTCGCCCACGCCCAGGGCGCGCGCCAGGCCTATCTGCAGGTGGGCAGCGACAACGAGGTCGCCAAGCGCCTCTACGCGCGCATGGGCTTCGTCTTCGCCTATCGCTACCACTACCGCAGCCCCGAGCAGGTCTTGGCATGAATCTCCGCCGCCTCGGCCCCGACGACCTGCCGGCCTTCCAGGCCTACCGCAACGACCCCGACGTTGGCCGCTGGCAGGGCTGGGTGCCCAAGTCCGACGCCCAGGCGCTGGCCTTCCTGAACGGGATGGCCGCCGCGCCGCTCTTCCAGCCGGGCGAGTGGACACAGCTCGGCATTGCCGACGAGCTGACCGGCCAACTGCTCGGTGACCTGGGCGTCTTCGTCAGCGCCGATGGCTGCGAGGCCGAGTTCGGCTTCACGCTGGCCCGCGCCGCCCAGGGCCAGGGCATCGCCAGCGCCGCCGTGTGCGAGGCCGTCGCCTTGGTGTTCGACCAGACGCCCGTGGCGCGCATCCACGCCCAGACCGATGCGCGCAACACCGCCTGCATCCGGCTGCTGGAGCGCCTGGGCGCGCCGCTCATCCAGCAAATCGACACGGAATTCCGCGGCGAGGCCTGCGTCGAATTTCGTTACGAATTGGCCAGCCGATAGGGGCTGGATCTCCCACGTTTGCAGGCGCCCAAGCGGCAGGCGGGGCCACGGGCTGCGTGAACATGGCGCCTCTCAAAACGCGGCCTCCTGCGCCCATGACCAACACCACCCGCCTCGCCACCGCCCTGCTGGCCCTGGCCGCCCACGCCACCGTGTTCGCGGCCGACAAACCCGTCGTCGACCTGCCCGGCGCCGCCGACCACCCGCTCATCAAGCGCTTCGCCGGCTCCTGGCTGGCCGGCCAGAGCGTCTCCAACTGGGACGCCGCCGTGCTGCCCGCCAGCGCCGAGATGGCCAAGGGCGACGGCCGCCAGTTCAAGGACCCGCTCAACCTGGAAGGCAAGATCACACGCACCCTCTACATCGCGCCGCGCGGCAAGGCGGCGCTGGAGGTGTGGCGCAACTACGAGCAGGCGCTGAACGCCGCCGGCTTCAAGAAGCGCTTCTCGTGCGAAAGCAAGTGCGCCGACCTCTACTTCGCCTGGTGGAAGGCAAGCGAGCCCAACAAGGGCATGACCTGGGCCAAGGGCGACGTCGAGACGCCCACCGGCAGCCGCTACAGCCTCACCTCGGCCCTGTCCCCCGAAGACGGCCGCATGCTCGTCGGCACGCTGGGCAAGCCCGGCCACGAAGCGCACGTGCTGCTCTACAACTCACTGGCCGCCAATGCGACGACGGGCCTGGTCGCCACCTATCTGACGATCATCGAACCCAAGGCGATGGAGACCGGCCAGGTCACCGTGGACCCGGCCGCGTTGCAGGCCGGCTTGGCGGCGGAAGGCCGCGTCACGCTGACGGGCTTGTTCTTCGACACCGGCAAGACCGAGCTCAAGCCCGAGTCCAAGGCGCAGCTCGAAGCCATGGCCGAGCTGCTGAAAAGTCAGCCCGCGCTGAAGGCCTGGATCGTCGGCCACACCGACAACGTCGGCAGCTTCGAGTCCAACGAGAAGCTCAGCCTGGCCCGCGCCCAGGCCGTCGTCGCGGCGCTGACTGCGGCGCCGTACAAGGTCGACGCCAAACGCGTCGCGCCCAAGGGCCTGGCCAGCCTGGCGCCAGTGGCGGGCAATGGCGACGACGCCGGGCGAGCAAGGAACCGGCGCGTGGAGCTTGTGGCGCAATAGCGGTAAATAGCGCAGGGCCTGCAAAGGCTGCCAACTCGCGTTAGCGTCACAGCCTTCGAGCCGCGCCACGCGGCCGTGACCGGACCTCGCCATGCTGCCTCCCTCCGTCGTCTCCATCGCTCCGCTGGGCTTCCCCTGGGAGACGCTCGACCCCTTCCTTTTCTGCGTCCACCACGACGACGCCTACCCGCACGGCAACGGCCGCTACGGGCCGGACGCGTCGCTGTTGGCGGGCCGCCAGATCGGCTCGGACTTCTCGCGCAAGGACGGCTGGAGCATGTACCACGGCCAGCAGGTGCCCGGCTTCCCGGCCCACCCGCACCGCGGCTTCGAGACGGTCACCATCGTGCGCCAGGGCCGCATCGACCACGCGGACTCGCTCGGCGCCGGCGCCCGCTTCGGCGGCGGCGACGTGCAGTGGCTCACCGCCGGCAAGGGCATCGTCCACGCGGAGATGTTCCCGCTGCTGCACACCGACGCAGCCAACCCGCTGGAGCTGTTCCAGATCTGGCTCAACCTGCCGGCCGACAGCAAGATGGTGGAGCCGCACTTCACGATGTTCTGGTCGCAGGACATCCCGCAGCACCGCTTCGTCGACGGCGAGGGGCGCGCCACGGAGGTCGTCTGCATTGCCGGCGCCCTGCCCCTGTCCGACTCAGGCGGCGGTGTGGCCCAGCCGCTGGCGCCGCCGCCGGACTCGTGGGCCTCGCGGCTGCATTCGGACGTCGCCATCTGGACGCTGCGCCTGGAACCCGGCGCGCACTGGGTGCTGCCGCCAGCCACCGGCGACGGCACGCGCCGCAAGCTCTACTTCTTCGCCGGCACGCGCCTCAGCGTGGACGGCCAGGCGGTGGACGTGAAGTCCGCCATCGAGCTTCGGGCGGGCGCCGCCGTCACCCTGGTCAACGGCGCAGAGCCCGCCGAGCTGCTGATGCTGCAAGGCCGCCCCATCGGCGAGCCGGTGGCCCAGTACGGACCCTTCGTCATGAACACCGAGCAGGAGCTGCGCCAGGCCTTCGAGGACTACCGGCGCACCGAGTTCGGCGGCTGGCCCTGGCCCGACTCCGCGCCCGTCCACGGTGACGATGGCGCGCGCTTCGCCCGGCATGCCGACGGCCGCGTGGAACGGCACGCAGCGCAGGAGCCGACGCTGTAGAGTCCGCCCGCCTTCTCAGCTCTTGAAAGCGCTGCCGCGCATCTGCGGCGGAGCGCCTCTCGCCATGAAATCAATGCACGCTTCCCTGTTGGCCACCGCTGTGGCAATGGCGCTCAGCACCGCAGCGGCGCCGCTGCTCGCCGCGGACGCCCAACCCTGGATGGACAAGGCCAGGACCTCCACCCAGCGCACCGAGCTGCTGCTCAAGGCCATGACGCTGGAAGAGAAGCTGCTGCTGCTGTTCGGCTATGCGTCGGGCGACCAGCTCGCGCAGGTGGACAGCACCATCATCCCCGGCGTCAACGCCAAGGAAGTCGCCGCCAAGGTCATCCCGGGCTCGGCCGGCTACATCCCCGGCATCCCCCGCCTGGGCATCCCGGCCCAGTACCAGGCCGACGCCTCCATCGGCGTGCGCAACCCTTACCTGGAACGCACCTCCCTGCCCTCGTCGCTGGCCACGGCCGCCAGTTGGGACCCGCGCGTCACCGAGGCCGGTGGCAAGATGATCGGCCTGGAGGCGCGGCTGTCGGGCTTCAACGTCATGCTGGCGGGTGGCGTCAACCTGGCGCGCGAGCCGCTGAACGGCCGCAACTTCGAATACACCGGCGAGGACTCCCTGCTCGCCGCCGAAATGGGCGCCGGGCTGATCCGCGGCGTGCAGGCCAACCACATCATCTCGACGGTCAAGCACTACCTGATCAACGCGCAGGAGACCGGCCGCAACATCGTCAGCGCGCAGATCTCCGAGCCCGCGATGCGCATGAGCGACGCGTTAGCTTTTGAGCTTGCCATCGAGAAGTCCAGCCCCGGCTCGGTGATGTGCTCGTACAACCGCATCAACGACGTCTACGCCTGCCAGAACTCCTTCTGGCAGAACAAGGTGCTCAAGGGCGACTGGGCCTACAAGGGCTATGTCATGTCCGACTGGGGCGCCGTGCACTCGACGGTGCAGGACGCCAACGGCGGGCTGGACCAGCAGTCCGGCTTTCCCTTCGACAAGGTGCCCTACTTCGCCAAGCCACTGCGGGACGCCGTCGACGACGGCTCCGTGCCGCTGGCCCGCATCGACGACATGGCCCGCCGCATCCTGTGGGCGATGTTCGACAAGGGCGTGGTCGACCACCCGCTCAAGACCGGGCCCATCGCCGACGCCATCGATTACGCGGCCCATGCGCAGATCTCGCAGGCGGCCGCCGAGCAGTCGCTGGTGCTGCTGAAGAACGAAGCTGGCGTGCTGCCGCTTGCCCCGAGCGCAGCGCCCAAGCGCGTGGCCATCATCGGCAGCTACGCCGACAAGGCCGTGATTGCGGGCGGCGGCTCCGCCGTCGTCACGCCCATCGGCGGCAACGCCGTGCCGGGCCTCGGCCCTGGCGGCTGGCTGACGCAGGTGTGGCAACCGTCGTCGCCGATGAAGGCCTTGCAGAAGCAGTTGCCCGCAACGCAGTTCGCCTTCGATGCAGGCACCAACGTCGACGCCGCAGCCAAGGCCGCCGCCGCAGCAGATGTCGCCATCGTCTTCGTCCACCAGTGGACGGCCGAGTCGCTGGATGCGCCGTCGCTGAGCCTGGACGGCAACCAGGACGCCATCGTCAGCGCGGTGGCCAAGGCCAACCCGAACACGGTCGTTGTCGTCGAGAGCGGCGGCGCCGTCCTGATGCCCTGGCAAAAGGACGTGAAGGGCATCCTGGCCGCCTTCTACCCGGGCGCGGCCGGCGGTGAGGCCATCGCCCGCATCCTGACCGGCGAGGTCAACCCCTCCGGCCACCTGCCCCTCACCTTCCCCGCCAGCACGGCGCAACTGGTGCGCCCACAGATCGGCGGCAAGTCCGACGGCCCGCTGTTCACCGTCCGCTATACCGAGGGCGCGGCAGTGGGCTACAAGTGGTTCGACCTGCACGGCCACAAGCCGCTGTACGCCTTCGGCCACGGGCTGTCGTACACCAGCTTCGAGCTGGGCGGCCTCAAGGCAGACCAGAAGGCCAACGCGCCCGTGACGGTCAAGTTCGCCATCAAGAACACCGGCAACCGCGAGGGCGCCTCGGTGGGCCAGGTCTACGTGCGTGCGCCGCAAAACGCCCGCTGGGAAGCGCCTCGCCGCCTGGTCGGCTTCGGCAAGCTGGCGCTGAAGCCGGGCCAGACCGGCACGAGCGCGGTCACCGTCGACCCTCGGCTGCTGGCCACCTTCGACGAGTCGACCGGCGAATGGGTCATCGCGCCCGGCACGTATGAAGTGGAGCTTGGTGCGGGCTCGGACGACATCCGCGCCACCGCCAAGCTGTCGCTGGCAGGCCGCAGGTTCACGTCCGCGCAACTGCGGCGCTGAGCCATTCGGTCAGGCCTCGGGCGCGTGGCAAACCGCCTCGATGTTGTGCCCGTCCGGCCCGATGACAAACGCGGCGTAGTAGTTCGCGTGGTACTTCGGGCGCAGGCCCGGCGGGCCGTTGTCTTGGCCACCTGCCGCCAGCGCTTCGCGGTAGAACGCGTCGACCTGCTCGCGCGTCTCGGCCGCGAACGCGATGTGCAGGTGCGCGGGCCTTTCCTTGGTCTCGAACAAGCACAGCGTGGCCACCTGGCCATCGACGTAGAGCTCAATGCCGTACGACGGCTCCCCTTCGCCGCCTTTCAAGACGCCTAGCGGCGCCAGCGCCTGAAGGAAGAAGGCCTTGCTCGCGGCGTAGTCGCTGACGCCGAATTTGACGTGGTCGAACATGAATGCTCCTAAGGTTCTTCGGCCTCCAGTTGCGGGTATGGGTTAGGGTTAACTGCGTTACCCCAACCTACCGGGCTGCCTGCCGACTGGCATCATCCAAGCCTCACAGGGTCAGATTGCCCGACGAGAACTTGCAAGGTCTCGCCCGTCAATCTTTTGAGATTTCACCAACATGTCATTTCGCAAGTTAGCTGCCGCAATATGCCTCTGGCCTCTTACGGCATATGCCGGATTGGATGTGACAGCCTACGAAAAACTAACGATTGTTCCCTCACCGAAATTCGACAAAGACGGTGAACCCGTTGGGGAAAATCAAGTCAAATTGGCACCCGTAGAATTCGTCGAACGGTTTGCAGGCCTAACACCAGGAAAGGTGTACCGATACCAGTCGCTGTTCGATTTCAGAGCGGGTTCCTATTCAGGTTACAACCATTGGCGGAATGAATTGGCAAAGCTTGCCGGCTACAAGCAGACGCCATACAAGTCGTTCAATGGCAAGATCGAACTCCGGTATGACGCTACCGTCTGGAGTATCAAGAAAGGCCCTTTCTGGGAGCTGATTGACTTCTCAGATGCCGAAGGTGTCATTGGTCCGGCCGTGTGCAAGCGCGTTTACGCAGATTTCCTTCAATATCGGGCCACGGCCGCCAAACACCCGGACGAATACTTTCGTTCCTCCTATGAGGACTGGATGAAAGCGTTCGCCATGTGTGCCAAGGATGGCGCGATAGTCTTTCACTAGACCCCGTACAGCGCGGAACTTCATCCAGCAGATTAGGGGTGAGCATGGCGAACCCCAACGCAAGCGACGGCTTGTTGGATCAACGACATGGCGAGCGGCTAGATGCGTTGGGGTTCACTGCGTTTATCCCAACCTGCCGGGCTGACCCGTCACTGACGCCGCAATTCTTCGATGTCCGGCTTGAGATCGGATGGAACGCCTTTGAGCTTTCCAGGTTCATTCGTGCAATCGATCCGCTGAACCTTTTCATCACGCGCAACAGATTCCTTCATCATCGCCACGACCTGCTTTTGCTCGCCGTCAATGACAGCGAAGGCGCGTTGCGCTTCCGCTTGGCCGACCTCGAGCTGTAAACGCGATCTGAACTTCGGAATCAGCTCGTCAACTGCAATCCAGAACTGCGCATCTTCCTTTCGAAGAGAGGGATGATCTGCTCGGTCGCAGGATTGGTTCGCGCACATTTGCGCAAGTACATGTCGTACACGAGTTCTGAATACTGCTGCATGCTCTTCAACCGGACAAGGCCGCGCAGCCGCTCAGCTGAACTTTGCTCGGCGGCAAACACTGGCTGAGCTGCGGTCGACATGACAGCCGTCAGGGAGAGAGCGATCAACCGCCATGACGACGGGCGCCACAGTCGAGTAGCCGCCTTGGGGTACGGTCCAACCACTTGCTTTGCCAAGATCCTTCTCCCCGCTCCGCTCACCATTAAAAGTTCATTTTGACGGGTAACGATCGTCAGCGCAGACGCCCATCCAACCAATTCAACACCCTTAAATCCTGAAAGTAATTCGTGTGATGCGTCTCCGCACTCACACCCAGATCCTCCCAGTGCGGCGCCGCCAGCGTCAGGTCGCCCAGGCGGTTCATCGACGCGCTGTCCACGACCAGGTCGTTGGGCTGGTCGAAGATCAGATCGGCGCCGTAGTACATCGCCTGGCCTTTCAGGTTGGTCACGCGCTTCCACAGCTTCCACAGCGGCTGGTTGACCTCGGCCGGCATGAAGCTGCCACCGATGGCACGCACTTCGGTCCCACTTGGCAGCGGGTAGAGCTGCGCCAGCTCCAGGTTGTTGTTGACGCGGCCCTGGGACAGCAACCCCGGCACCAGGCCCACCGCCGCGTCGGCCAGCGGGGTGCGGGCGCCCAGCTCCAGCACCTTGCCCAACACGCAGGCCAAGCCGCCCACGCCCAGGGCCAGCACCTGCAGGCCCGGCGGCGCGACCTTGCCGGCCTTGAATGACACCTCCGACACCGCATCGGCAAAGCTGGCCAGCGTGTCCAGCGCCTGGCGCAGCTTGTCGGGCGCGGCCAGCGACGTGCCGGCCAGCGGTGAGCCGACGAACAAGGCCTGGCGGGCGCGCAGCTCGGGCGCCATGCGCAGCAGCCAGGAGATGACGAGGCCGCCACGGCTGTGGCCGACGAAGTCGAACTCGGCCGGGCAGGGCGCCAAGGCGTCGCGCAAGGCCAGCGCGTTCAGCCAGGGCGCGACGCTCAGCGTTGGGTGGTCGAAGGCCAGCACGGCGTTGTAAGTGCCGCTGGCGTCGGCCAGGCGCTGCAGCAGCGTCTCGCCGTCCACCGTGGCGGTGAACTCCTTGGCGTACATCGCGCTGGCGCTGAAGGTGCCATGCACGAGCACAAGCACGCGGCCTTTCAGCGCGGCCGGCTCAGCCGAAGCGAGCGGCGCCCAGGCCTGACCGTTCCAGCGGCGCAGGCCGTCGGCGGGCGACGTGATGGCGGCCAGCACGGGGTTAAGCCGGCGGTCCAGGTTGCGCAGCGCGTCGGTCAGTTGGTTGGCGCCCAGCTCTGGGAAGGCGATGCGCTGGACCGTCTCGCGCGACTCCGGCGCGAATGCACGCCAGCTGCGCCGCCCTTGCGTGCCGAGCTGGCGCACGGGCGGCTCGTAGACCCAGCGCAGCAGGCCGTCCTCGCCGTCGCCCTTCAGCAGCCGTACTGCGGCGCGGCCGTCGGCGGCACTCGCATCGAAGCCCCGGCGGCGGCGTTGCTGGATGGGCGCGCGGCCCGCCTCGCCGCTGGGCGCGGGCACGTCGAGCTGGTCGCCCACCTCGGCCCACAGCGTCTGGCTGGCGGCGGTCATTCCGAATCCCTCAACAGCGGCAACGGCGTGATCTGCCTTTGCCGGGCCGTGATGATGTCCAGCATCGAGTCGTAGTCCGCCCGGTCACTCAACGCCTGAACCCCCGCCTCGATGGCCTCGACAAAGCCGCAGTGCTCGGTCAGCCGCACCGTCTCGATGGGCACCAGCTTGCGGTCCAGGATGAGGCCGCGCACCTCGTCCCAGCTGGCGCGGCCGGCGTGCCAGGGCACGGCCTGCGCGTTGGCGGCCGAGCTGCCGCTGGCGTCGGCCTGCACGGCGCCGCTGTAGTTGCCGGTCATCTGCATGTACTCCTCGCGGAAGCTCGGGTGGCGCCACCAGCCCGGTAGAGCGTGGCCTTCGAGCAGGAAGACGACCGGGTAGATGTCCACCAGCTCCAGGCAGGCCGCGAACAGCAGGGCCAGGTCGATGCAGGTGCCGGCGCGGTCGGCCAGCACGGTGCTCGGCATGCGCAGCCGCTGCGAGTCCAGCTGCTTGCTGTAGCTGGGCGGCGGGTTGATGTAGCCCAATTGCCAGTCGTGCAGCAGCGTTGCCCAGATGGCCTCGACCTGGCGGTCCACGCCGCGCAGCAGCTCCTCGTCGATGCGGCCGTTGGCCGGCACGGCGCTGTCGGGCACGCATTGGTAGCCCTCGAAGCCGGCCGTCGGGTCGTCGCGCAGCACGCGGTTGTAGCGCTGCGACTGCGACACCGCGGCAATGATGGCCGGGTCGCGCGGCAGCACGAAAGAGGGCAGCCACTGGCCGTCGCGGCGGTTGTCGCGCCACTGGTCCACCGGCAGCAGGCGCAGGCGGTGGCTGTCGTGATACAGCACCTTGTCGCCCTGGCGCACGCGCACTTGCAGACTGGTGTTGATGGCCTCGTGCACGCCGCGCGCCACGTCGGCCGTCAGCGGCACATGGATGTCCTTCGTGAGGTTCTCGCGCTCGTGCTGCATGACGACGCGCCGCTCATAGCGCGCCTCCTCGGCACCCATGTGCACGGCCACTTCCACGTCCAGCGGCTCGGCCTTGTCGGGCGCGTCGCAGCTGAGCACGAAGCGGCGAAACAGCGGCTGAGCGTTGTGCAGCACGGCGTAGTTGAGCTCTGGGAAGGGCTCGATGGCGCAGCGCACCTCGGCCGATGCGGGCTTGCGCTCCTTGTCGCCCAGCGCGAGGCTGTTGGCCGCGTGCGCCGCGCGCGTGGCGGGGTCGACGAAGACCGGCCCGTCCAGCCACAGCGTCACGCCGGTCGCGTCGACGGACTCGGGCAACGCCCTCACCTCTTCCCACACGTTGGCGAACGCCACCGGCAGGTCGAAGCCGGTGGCGAACAGCTGGCGCAGCAGCTGCGTGATGGCGTACTCGGCCAGCGAGTCCTCGAACGCGTCCTGAAAGCCCAGCGCGGCGCGCGAGGCGCCCTCGGCGATCAGCATGGGCGCCAGGCGGGCGGCGCTGTTCCAGATGTTGAGCGTCGTCAGGTAGGGCGGCGTCTTGCCCACTGCGTCGGCAACGGCCGTGGCCAGCGCCTGGGCGTGCACGAGGCGCGGATAGCCCTTGCCGCCGCGCAGCAAAAGGCCGTCCAGCACACGGCGCGAATCGGCCAGCAGGTCGTCGATGATCTGCACGCGGCTGGGCGCGTCGGCGGCGTCCGAGTCGGGCGCCTCCACCAGCGCCGTCTTGGCCGCCAGCGAGCCCAGCTCGCGCAGGCCCTGGTGGCTGTCCATGCCCGCAAAGTGCAGCAGATGCGGCGGCCGCGCGGCCAGCTCGGCGGTCAGCTCCTCCAGGCTGGGGTAGTTCAGCACCCGCGGCGCCGGCACGTCGGGCGGCAGCGCAGCAGCCAGGTTCTTCAGCTCGGCGTCGACCGTCCAGCGCTCGCACAGCTCGGTCGGCAGCGCGTTGACGACCAGCACGCGGAAGTCCTTCCACGCCGGGAAGACGACCGCCGCGCGCGGCACCGGTTGCCACTCACCCGCCACCTCGTGCTGCACCTGCAGCTCGCGGATAACGGTCAACGGCTTGGGACCGTCGGCAGCGGCGCGGCGCTGCTCGCGCGTGGCAGCGGCCAGCACGTATTCCCACGGGAAGATGCGGCCCTCCCAGCAGATCGCCTCGTGCGTGTAAGGCACCCGCACGACCAGCATCTGCGCCTCGCCCAGCGCCTGCAATTCGTCCGGGCCCAGGCCCAGGATGCGTAAGGTCTCGGCGGCGTCCGCCTGGTGCTGGTCGCGCACCTTGGCATCGCGCAGCCAGCGCTGGCGGGACCGCAGCAGATAGGTCCAGCGCAGCGCCTGCTGGGCCATGCTCTGGCGCGAGCGGGTGTCCACGCTGGCGAGGGCCAGGCCCAGCGCGTCGCCGGGGCGGGCGATGTGCACCGCCTCCAGCAGCCGCTCATGTTCGGGCGGCGGCTGGGGGTTGTTACGCGCTTTGCCGGATGTGCTCACGAGCGGGCCTCTTCATCAAGACGGCCCGCAGTATCGCGACGCTGCGCTGGCGCGCAACGCCACGTTTGCGCTTAGACGAGACCCAACGACTCTTCGAGGCCGAGGTGCACGTTCATGCTCTGCACCGCCGCGCCGCTGGCGCCCTTGCCGAGGTTGTCCAGGCGCGCCATCAGCAGCACCTGCTTGTCGCTCGCGAACACGAAGATGTCGACGCGGTTCGTGTCGTTGCAGGCCTGCACGTCAAAGGCACCGGCTTCCCCCTCGCGCAGTGGCTTGACGCTGATGAAGCGCTCGCCCGCGTAGTGCGCGGCCAGCGCGGCCTGGATCTGTTCAGGCGTCGTGCCCGCCTTGAGCTGGCTCAGGTGCAGCGGCACGCTGACGGCCAGGCCCTTGTAGAAGCTGCTGACGATGGGCATGAAGACCGGCGGATTCGCGAGGCCGGTGTGCGCCGCCATCTCGGGCAGATGCTTGTGCTTCAAGCCCAGCGCGTAGGGGCGCGGCGCCTGCAGATGGGCGGGCAGCGGCTGCTGCTCGTACTCGGCAATCATGGACTTGCCGCCGCCCGAGTAGCCGGTGATGGACGTGGCGCTGACCGCCGCATCGCGCGGCAGCAGGCCGGCGTCCACCAGCGGGCGCACGGCCAGGATGAAGGCGCTGGCGTGGCAGCCCGGGTTGGCGATGCGCTTGCTGGCCTGGATGGCGCCGCGCTGGCCCCGAGCCAGCTCCGGCAGGCCAAACGCCCAGCCCGGCGCCGTGCGGTGGGCGGTGCTGGCGTCGATGAGGCAGGTCCGGGTGTTGTTGACCATGAAGGCCGCCTCGCGCGAGGCGGCATCGGGCAGGCACAGGAAGGCCACGTCCGCCGCGTTCAGCAGCAGCGCGCGCTCGGCCGGGTCCTTGCGCTTGTCGGCGTCGATCTTCAACACCTCGATGTCGCTGCGGGCCGCGAGGTACTCGTGAATCCGCAAACCCGTGGTGCCTTCCTGGCCATCCACAAACACCTTGAACGTCATTGCCGCTGCTCCAACCGATGAAAATCAGCCGCACAGGATAAGGGCAAACCATGACTGCGACACGCGTACTGCTTCTCCCCGGCTGGCAAAACTCCGACCCCGACCACTGGCAAAGCCGCTGGGAGGCGCTGCACGGCGACCAGCGCGTGGAGCAGCACGACTGGGACTGGCCCCGCCGCGGCGACTGGATGGCGCGGCTGGACGAGGTGCTGCTGGAAAGCGACGCGCCGACGCTGCTGGCCGCCCACTCGCTGGGCTGCCAGCTGGTGGCGGCCTGGGCCGAGCATTCGCAGCACACGGCGCGGGTGAAGGGCGCGCTGCTCGTCGCCCCGCCCGACACCGAACGCGAGGACATGCCGCCCCAGCTCCACAACTGGCGCCCCATCCGCCGCCCGCGGCTGCCCTTTGCCAGCATTGCCGTCATCAGCAGCGACGACCCCTTCTGCGCCGCCGAACGCAGCACGCAGATGGCGGCCGACTGGGGCAGCAGCGTCGTCATCGCCGGGCCGCGCGGGCACCTGAACGCGGACTCCGGCCTGGGCGACTGGCCCGAGGGGCGAGAGCTGTTGTTCAGCCTCTGACTGACAATCGGCGGCATGGTCACCAAGAAACCCAAAGGCCTCGGCCTCGGCCTGGAAGCACTGCTCGGCCCCAAGGTCAGCGATGCGCCCGCCACCGACTTGCCCTCCGTGCTGAAGCTCGAACAGCTGCAAGCCGGCAAATACCAGCCGCGCACGCGCATGGACGAAGGCTCGCTGTACGAGCTGGCCGAGTCGATCAAGGCGCAAGGGATCATGCAGCCCATCCTGGTCAGGCCGATCAGCCCGAACGGCGGCGTGAGCTACGAAATCATTGCCGGCGAACGGCGCTTCCGTGCCGCAAAGCTTGCAGGCCTGCGCGAGGTGCCGGTGCTGGTGAAGGCGGTGCCCGACGAGTCGGCCGCCGCGATGGCGCTGATCGAGAACATCCAGCGCGAAGACCTCAACCCGCTGGAAGAGGCGCAAGGCCTGAAGCGCCTGACCGACGAGTTCGGCCTGACGCATGAGCAGGCCGCACAGGCGGTGGGCCGTTCGCGCAGTGCAGCGAGCAATCTGCTGCGGCTGTTGAACCTTTCGGCGCCGGTGCAGAACATGCTGATGGCCGGCGACCTGGACATGGGCCACGCCCGCGCGCTGCTGCCGCTGGACGGCGCCACGCAGATCACCACGGCCACCGAGATCGCGGCCAAGAAGCTCAGCGTGCGCGAGGCCGAGAAGCTGGTCGCCAAACAGCAAGGCGCCGCGCGCCAACAGCCGCTGCTGCGCGTGAAGAACGACAAGAGCCGCGACGTGCTGCGGCTGGAAGAGGAGCTGGCCGATGCGCTTGCCGCCACCGTCGAGGTGCGCGTGAAGAAGCGCAGCAAGCGCGGCCAGAGCGGCGAGCTGGCCATCCACTTCGACTCGCTGGACGCGCTGTCCGGCCTGCTCGACAAGCTGCGCGGCACCTAGCGCCACCCGTACCGCCGCCGCGCAATGCGGTGGCGTCCGACATCGGGCCATGGCGATGCATCCAACACTAGGATTGGCGCGGATGACGTTGCTGCCTGGTGGCATGTCGAGTGTTGCCAGCTCAACACTTCTTCACCCTTGTCTGGGGGGCGCCACAAGGCCCCCATGTTCGTGTGGTCTGAACGAAAAGTGCCAGGTCTTGCCTAAAACCCGGGCGTATGCTGGCTCGGCCCTGTCAACGAAAACGCGACGAGATTTGTTGGTGGACAGACAGCGGCTTATTCTTGAGATCGACGAAAGGTCGGCAGCGGCAAGCTGACGATCAACCGAGCGGAGAGTTCTGATGACGCCTTGCAGTTGAGGCGCGATCAGAACCCCCCAGCTGATCACGGGCACGGATCGTGCCTGTGACCCTGTGGAGTTCAAACCGCAGGAGGTGGGGCATGGACGTCATCAGCCATTTCGCGAAGCGCTACGAGCGCAGCAAGGTCGAGGAGCTCTCGCTGGAGGACTACCTCGCGGAGTGCAAAAGCAACCCGCTGGCTTACGCCACAGCTGCCGAGCGCATGCTGAAGGCCATCGGCGAGCCGCAGATGCTCGACACGCGCAATGACCAGCGGCTGTCGCGGTTGTTTGCCAACAAGACCATCAAGATCTACCCGGCCTTCGCCGAGTTCTACGGGCTCGAAGAAGCGATCGAGCAGGTGGTGTCCTATTTCAGACACGCTGCTCAGGGGCTGGAGGAAAAGAAACAGATCCTCTACCTGCTCGGGCCCGTCGGCGGCGGCAAGAGCTCCATCGCCGAGCGGCTCAAGCAGCTCATGGAGCATGTGCCCTTCTACGCATTGGCCGGTTCACCCGTGAACGAGAGCCCGCTGGGCCTCTTCGACATCACCGAGGACGGCCCGCTGCTGGAGCGCGACTACGGCATCCCGCGCCGCTACCTGAACCGCGTGCTGTCGCCCTGGGCGGTCAAGCGCCTGGATGAGTTCGGCGGCGACATCCGCAAGTTCAAGGTCATCAAGCGCTACCCCAGCGTGCTCAAGCAGATCGGCGTGGCCAAGACCGAGCCAGGTGACGAGAACAACCAGGACATCAGCTCGCTGGTCGGCAAGGTCGACATCCGCAAGCTGGAGACCTATGCCCAGGACGACCCCGATGCCTACAGCTACTCCGGCGGCCTGTGCCTGGCCAACCAGGGCCTGCTGGAGTTCGTGGAAATGTTCAAGGCGCCGATCAAGGTGCTGCACCCGCTGCTGACTGCCACGCAGGAGAGCAATTACAAGGGCACCGAGGGCTTCGGCGCCATCCCGTTTGACGGCATCGTGCTGGCGCACAGCAACGAGAGCGAGTGGAAGACCTTCCGCAACAACAAGAACAACGAGGCCTTTCTCGACCGCGTCTACATCGTCAAGGTGCCTTACTGCCTGCGCGTCAGCGAGGAGGTCAAGATCTACGAGAAGCTCATCCGCGGCTCCTCGCTGGCCGAGGCCAAGTGCGCCCCGGGCACGCTGAAGATGATGAGCCAGTTCGCAGTGCTCACGCGCCTGAAGGAGCCGGAGAACTCGTCGCTGTATTCCAAGATGCAGATCTACGACGGCGACAACCTCAAGGACACGGACCCGCGCGCCAAGAGCTTCCAGGAGTACCGCGACTACGCCGGTGTCGACGAAGGCATGAGCGGCATCAGCACGCGCTTCGCCTACAAGATCCTGTCCAAGGTCTTCAACTTCGACTCGGCGGAAGTGGCGGCCAACCCTGTGCACCTGATGTACGTGCTGGAGCAGCAGATCGAGCGCGAGCAGTTCCCCAAGGAGCTGGAAGAAAAGTTCGTCGGCTTCATCAAGGAGCAGCTATCGCCTCGCTACGCCGAGTTCATCGGCAAGGAAATCCAGACCGCCTACCTGGAAAGCTACAGCGAGTACGGCCAGAACATCTTCGACCGCTACGTGACCTATGCCGACTACTGGATCCAGGACCAGGAGTACCGCGACACCGACACCGGCGAGGTCTTCGACCGCGTGTCACTGAACGGCGAGCTGGAGAAGATAGAGAAGCCAGCGGGCATCTCCAATCCCAAGGACTTCCGCAACGAGATCGTCAACTTCGTGCTGCGGGCGCGCGCCAACAACGCGGGCAAGAACCCGCTGTGGACCAGCTACGAGAAGCTGCGCACGGTCATCGAGAAGAAGATGTTCTCCAACACCGAGGAGCTGCTGCCCGTCATCAGCTTCAACGCCAAGGCCAGTGCCGAGGACGCCAAGAAGCACGAGAACTTCGTGCAGCGCATGGTGGACAAGGGCTACACGGCCAAGCAGGTGAGGCTGTTGTGCGAGTGGTATCTGAGGGTGCGCAAGTCGAGTTGATCAAGCAGGGGGCTCGATGTCGCTTCAACAGATCATTGATCGCAGGCTGTCGGGCAAGAACAAGTCCATCGGCAATCGTGAGCGCTTCCTGCGCCGCCACAAGGACCAGATCCGCGAGGCGGTGAAGCGCGCGGTGGACGGGCGCGGCATCCGCGACATGGAGCGTGGCGAGGAAGTGCGGATTCCAAAGAAGGACCTCACCGAGCCCGTCTTCGGCCACGGCGATGGCGGTGTGCGCGAGGTGGTGCGGCCCGGCAATACCGAGTACGTGAAGGGTGACCGCGTCGCCAAGCCCAAAGGCGGGCAGGGCGGTGGCGGCGGAGGCGGGCAGGCCAGTGATTCCGGCGAGGGTGAGGACGACTTCGTCTTCCACCTCAGCAAGGAAGAGTTCATGCAGGTCTTCTTCGAGGACCTGGCCCTGCCCAACCTCGCCCGCACGACGTTGGCTGACACGCCCGAGTGGCGCAGCCAGCGCGCCGGCTATGTATCCGACGGCACGCCCACCAACCTTCACGTCGTGCGCTCCATGCGCGGCGCCCTGGGCCGGCGCATTGCCCTGGGCATGGACAAGCGCCGCGAGCTGCACGAGCTCGAAGCCCGCGAGCAGGAGCTGCTGAAGGAAGACCGCCCCGAGACGCCGCGCCTGCTGCTTGAGACCCGCGAGCGCATCCAGCACCTGCTCGGCCGTCTGAAGGCCATTCCCTTCCTCGACCCCATCGACCTGCGCTTCCGCTCGCGCGTGCGCATCCCGGTGCCCACCACGCGCGCCGTCATGTTCTGCCTGATGGACGTGTCCGGCTCCATGGACGAAGGCCGCAAGGACCTCGCCAAGCGCTTCTTCATCCTGCTCTACCTGTTCCTGACGCGGCACTACGAGAAGATCGACGTCGTCTTCATCCGCCACCACACGCAGGCGCAGGAGGTCGACGAGCAGAACTTCTTCCACGCAACCGAGACCGGCGGCACGGTGGTCTCCAGCGCCTTGGTGCTGATGGAGCAGATCATCAAAGAGCGCTACTCGCCGACCGAATGGAACATCTACGGCGCCCAGGCCAGCGACGGCGACAACTGGCACCACGACAGCGGCCGCTGCCGCGAGCTGCTGGCCGACAAGATCCTGCCGCTGTGCCGCTACTTCGCCTACGTGCAGGTGGCCGAGCCGGAGCAGAACCTCTGGGAGGAATACCTGAAGCTGCAAGAAGACACACGCCACTTCGCCATGCGCAAGGCCGTCGAGGCCTCGCAGATCTACCCCGTCTTCCGTGAGTTGTTCAAGAAGGAAGGGGCCTCTGCATGAGCACTAAAGAGGATCGTCGCCATCCTGAGCGCGCTGCAACGCCGCCCCGCGGCATGGTCGACCGCCGCCAGCACCTGCCGTTGCAGCGCATGAAGCCCCTGGCCGAGCGGCCCGGCCAACCCCTGCCCTCGCCGAACGACTGGAGCTTCGACCTCATCGAGGACTACCACGCCGTCATCAAGCAGACGGCGCAGCGCTTCGGCCTGGACACCTATGCCAACCAGCTCGAGGTCATCACCGCCGAGCAGATGATGGATGCCTATGCCTCGGTCGGCATGCCCGTGAACTACCGGCACTGGAGCTACGGCAAGGAGTTCATCAGCACCGAGCGCAACTACAAGCGCGGCCAGATGGGCCTGGCCTACGAGATCGTCATCAACTCCGACCCCTGCATCGCCTACCTCATGGAGGAGAACACGCTGGCCATGCAGGCCCTCGTCATCGCCCATGCCTGCTACGGCCACAACAGCTTCTTCAAGGGCAACTACCTCTTCCGCATGTGGACGGATGCCTCGTCCATCATCGACTACCTCGTCTACGCGAAGAACTACGTCGCCGAGTGCGAGGAGCGCCACGGCCTGGACGCCGTCGAGACGCTGCTGGACAGCTGCCACGCGCTGATGAACCACGGCGTGGACCGCTACCGCCGCCCCGCCAAGCTCTCACTCGCCGAAGAGCGCGCCCGCCTGAAAGACCGTGAGCAGCACGCGCAGTCGCAGATCAACGATCTCTGGCGCACCCTGCCCAAGCGGCCCGACCGCCCCGACGAAGCCGCCGAGAGCCGACGCTTCCCCGACGAGCCGCAGGAGAACCTGCTGTACTTCATCGAGAAGAACGCGCCGCTGCTGGAGCCCTGGCAGCGCGAGGTCGTGCGCATCGTCCGCAAGATCGCGCAGTACTTCTACCCGCAGCGGCAAACGCAGGTCATGAACGAGGGCTGGGCCACCTTCTGGCACCACCGCCTGCTGAACCAGATGTATGACGACGGCTACCTGTCGGACGGCATGATGATCGAGTGGCTCAAGTCCCACACCAACGTCATCTACCAGCAGCCGGGCGCCAACCTCAACCCGTATGCGCTGGGCTTCGCGATGTACACCGACATCCGGCGCATCTGCGAGAACCCGACCGACGAAGACCGCGACTGGTTCCCCGACATCGCCGGCAGCGACTGGCTGCCCACGCTGGATCACGCGATGCGCAACTTCAAGGATGAGAGCTTCATCGGCCAGTACCTGAGCCCGAAGATCATGCGCGACTTCCGCCTCTTCTCCATCCTCGACGACGAGACCAAGAGCGAGTACGAGATCTCCGCCATCCACGACGAAGGCGGCTATCGCCACGTGCGCCAGGCCCTGTCGCGCCAGTACGACCTCTCCACCCGCGAGCCCAACATCCAGGTCTGGAACGTCAACCTGCGCGGCGACCGGTCGCTCACGCTGCGCCATGTGCAGCACCTCAACCGCCCACTGCACGACAGCGCGCAGGAAGTGCTCAAGCATGTGGGCCGGCTGTGGGGCTTTGGCGTGCAGCTGGAGAGCGTCAACCAGCGCGGCGACGTGACACGGCGCTGGAACGTGCCGGCCCTGCACACCTGATGCGAGTTGCGGCGCTCGTGGCCTTGGCGGCGCTGTTCGCCGGCCCGGCCCACGCCGCCGGGCTGACCGAACGTCAGGCCTGCCTCAAGCTCATAGGCACGGCGCGGGCTCTGCATCTCGCTGGCGAGAACAAGCGCGGCGACTACCGCTGCAAGCGCCACGCGACGGACGCCGACTTCGTCTTCACGCTGCGCTTCGACGGCCCCAAGGAGCCGGCGGACGCCAGCCATCTGCTGGGCCACTACGCCGTCGACAAGGCCACGCGGGATGTCTACGAGTGGGACGTCACGACGCAGAAGCGCGGCGTGATGCTCGTGCCGCCCAAGCGCAAGCGTTAAGAGGCCAGCTTCAGGCCCACGATGCCGGCCACGATGAGCGCCAGGCTGGCCAGCCGGCCCACGCTCGCCACCTCGCCCAGCAGCACGATGCCCAGCGCCGCCGTACCCACGGCGCCAATGCCCACCCAGACGGCGTAGGCCGTGCCCACGGGCAAAGTCTTCATCGCCACGCCGAGCAGCCCGATGCTCAGCACCATGGCCCCCACCGTTCCCACCGTGGGCCAGACGCGGGTGAAGCCTTCGGTGTACTTCAGGCCGATGGCCCAGCCAACCTCCAGCAAGCCAGCAACGACGAGCAACAGCCAAGCCATGGTTTGAGTACCGGGTGATGAAGTGGCGGAATTCTGCCGGCCGGGCTTCCGGTCGCGAACCGAAGGGGCTATTCGCCGCCCGCCCCGGCAGCAAGGTCATCCAGCGGCACCGTCGGGTCGAAGTGGTACAGCAGCAGGTAGTCGTCCCAGCCGTCGTCGCCCGTGCACAGGCACATGCAAGACAACTTCAACGCGTCGCGGAATTCCGCCGATTCCAGCAGCGCCTCCTTGAGCGCTGGCCACGAAGCCAACGGGTCCACCGCGGCAAACAGGATGTTCACGAAAACGCCGTCCTCTTCGCCCTCGGAGATGTTGATGCCGCGGATGCCCGGTGTGCGCCGGCCCACGGCCTCGCTGACCTCGGCCAGACGGGCAACATCCAGCGCAGGCGCCCGACGGGGGTGGACCTGGATGCAGATCCGGCCCAGCTCAGGTCCAGTGGTGCTCATGTGCGTTCTCCATCTGCAAGGCCGGCCTCGCGCCAACGTGCCGAGCGAGCAGCAACGCCGACACCAGCAGCAAGGTCAGCCCCGTCACCGCCTCGGCCCAGATCGTCAGGTTGGCGATGAGCGTGTGCTGCGAGCACAGGCCCAACGTGTAGTGCAGCAGCCCGTCCAGGCCCAGGGCGCCATAGACGGCCAGGGTCAGCAACGCGATGGCCAGCAGGCCCAGTCGCGCAAAGGCCAACGCGGCCAGCCCGACGCCGGTGACGGCGAACCAGAACAACCAGACCTTGCCCGGCGTCAGCCAGGCCGGCATGCCGGGATAGAAGGCGATGTACTGCGCGTTGTGGCTGAAGTGGGCGAGGCTGGCGGCGAAGTAGGTACTCATCAGCAGCAGCATGCTGCGGGGCACACCCAGCCCCATGCCTTCGTCGCTGGGCGCCCGCGTTTGCATCACGGTTCCGCCTGCCCGGTGACGGCTGGCTTCGGGAAACGTTCGCTGAATACCGCAAACGCAATCCAGGGAACCGCCAACTCCGCGATGGCGATGAAGGGCGCCAACATGAAGCGCACGGCCGACTGCGGAAAGAAGACATCGAACAGGACCAGCAACAGCGGCGGGGCCAGCAACCCGAGGAAGGCCAGCGCACTCCACTTGGCCCTTTGTCCCGCTGCCACATCGGTTCTCTTCCAGATCAATGCAGCCGCGAAAAGAAACGACACCAATCCGATCAGGTCAAGCACGATGTTCAGTCCAGGAGTTGTCCATCAAGGACTGGGACTATGCCAATGAAACCCATCGGCCAAGGCTTTCAAGGCCTGCGCATCAGGCGCCCGACAAGCTGCTGTCGACCGGGTGGTGTCAAGCGCAGCTCGCGCGACTGCTCGACACGCAGCAGCCACCCCTTGTCCCCCATTGCCGCAAGCCACGCCACCGCCAGCGGCCCGGCGAAGTGGTCGCGGCGTTCGGACCAGTCCACGCAGTCGTAGAGCAGTCGTCCTTTCGCCTCGAAGCCCTCGGGCATCAGCTCCGCCAACACCTCCCGGCCTTCATCGCTGACCTCATACCGCCCGTCCGCCGCAGCCCTGACCCAACCCTTGGCCAGCAGCGCTTCGCGCCACTGCACGCCCAGCTCGCCGGCCAAGTGGCCGTAGCAGCTGCGCGCATGCCGCAGCCCGCGCATCTCGGGCTTCTGCCAGCGCCGCACATCGGCCGCCGGCTCGGCATCGCGCCCGTCGGCCACGCGCAGCAGCGCCTCCAGCGCATGGGCCACATCGCCATCGGCCAGACCGAAGTAGCGGTGCCGCCCCTGCGGCCGAACACGCGCCAGACCTTCGTCGACGAGCAGCTTCAGGTGGGCTGACATGGTCGCCGCGCCAACGCCGGCATGCGTGGCCAGCTCGCCCGCGGTGTGCAGGCGGCCATCAAGCAGCCGCGCCAGCACGCGCGCCCGCGTCGGGTCGGCAATCGCCGCAGCGATGCGAGCCAGGCGCGGTTCGGCGTTCAACGCGGCACCTGCTCGCGGTCGTTCAAACCGTAGTCGCGCACCACCGCCGCCACGCGCAGCCGGTAGTCCGCAAACAGCCCGCCGCGCCCGGCCGCCTGGGCCTCGCGGTGGCGGTCCATCTCGCGCCAGCCGCGCACTGCGTCCTCGTCGCGCCAGAAGGACAGCGACAAGAGCTTGTCGGGCTGCGTCAGGCTCTGGAAGCGCTCCACCGAGATGAAGCCGTCCATGCGCTCCAGCAGCGGCTTCAGCGCGGCGGCGTGGTCCAGGTAGGCCTGGCGGCCTGCCTCCGTGGGCTGGACTTCGAAGATGACGGCGATCATGGCTGCACATCCTCACAGAAAGTCCGCTCCTCGCGCAGGATGAAGCGCTGCTCTTTAGCGAACTCGAAGTTGGCCCGCGCCTCGGGGTCGGCCTTGAGCTGCGCGCGGTAGGCCTCGTAGGCGGCCAGCGAGTCGAAACCGACTAGACCCCAGGCCTCGTAGTTCGTGCCCTCGTGCGGCAGCCAGTAGCCCAGCAGACGGCCGCCCAGGCGGGGAATGATGCGGCCCCAGTTTTGCGCGTACTCGCGGAAGGCCTCGCGCTGGAAGGGATCAAGTTCGTAACGAATGAAGCAGGTGATGGGGGCCATGGCGGTGCTCTTGCGGTGATGGGATGCCCTCAGTTTGGGCGGCACAGGCACCACGATGCTTCGCTGTGCAACGAACTGTGTCCCCGCTACGTGGCGGCGGGCCGGCCGCTATCCTCACCGCCGCCATCACCGCCCATCGCGCCCCCAACCCACCGTGCCGCAGCCCACGCCCCCAACTTCGCCAAAAGCCACGCGCTGGACCCGCTGGCTGCTCGGCCCCGAGGGCCAGGGCCGCGGAGCCGTCAGGCTGACGCTGCTGGCACTGGTGGTCTACGGCCTGTTCGCGCTGAACGCTGCGGTGCAGGTGCACCTCGGCCTGATGCAGCCCCGGCCGGCCCTGTGGCTGAGCGGCAGCAGCCTGGCCGGCATCGCCGCCTTCTACCTGCTGGTGCGCAGCGGCCTGAGCCGGCATCTTGGCAGCGACCCGACGCTGACGCTGCCGCAGTCCCTCTTCGGCGCCCTCATCACGGCCTGGGGTTATGCCATCGACCCGCCGCTGCGGGGCGCCATCATCGCCATCATGCTGCTCAACCTGGTGTGGGGCATGTTCGTGCTGTCGCAGCGCCAGGCCTTCGGGCTCTACCTGTTCGGGCTGGCGGCGCTGGCGGCCGCCATGGGCTACGGCGCGCTGGCCGACCCGGTGCAATTCCCGCCCGCCGTCGAGGCGCTCCACTTCAGCTTCGCGGCCATCCTGATGACGGCGGTGTCGGTGCTGTCGGTCAACATGGCGCGGCTGCGCGCCAAGCTGGCCGCGCGCACGGCCGAGCTGCGCGCGGCCCTGGCCAGCATCCAGTACCTGGCCCACCACGACGAGCTGACGCGCATCAGCAACCGCCGCCACCTCAGCGAGCGCCTGGCCGCCGAGCAGCTCAACCAGCGCCAGAGCGGCGAGACCATGAGCCTGGTGCTGATCGACATCGACCACTTCAAGACCGTCAACGACAGCCATGGCCACGCGGCGGGCGATGCCGTGCTGCGCCATTTCGCGGCCATGCTGCAGGGCACGCTGCGCAGCACCGACTTCGCCGGCCGCTGGGGCGGCGAGGAGTTCCTCGTCGTCACGCCCAAGGCCAGCGCCGACACGGCCGCCGCCCTCGTCGAACGGCTGCGCGAAGGGCTGGCCGAGACTTCCTTCGACACCATCGTGCCGGGCCTGCGCATCACCTTCTCGGCCGGCGTGGCCGAGTGCGCGCCAGGGGAAGACCTGCACCTGGCCATTGACCGCGCCGACCGCGCCCTCTACCAGGCCAAGCAGACCGGCCGCGACCGCACGGTCAGCGACTTCGCGCCGCTGCTCTGAACGGCCGAGCGCCCCCGCGAAGGGTTTGTTGCGCAATCGTGTGCTCCCGCCCCCGCAGTCGTGGGGGCCACCCCTCGAAGACGTGCTGGCTTCAACCTAGGGGGTCCACTACCCTCGCGCCCGTCCTCCCGACAGCCTGCCGGGGTTCGGTCTTGCCTGGAGCTCCGTGATGTCCGCCTTCCGCGCCGCCTCTTTGTCCACCCGCCGCGAACTGCGCCGCGCCTTCAAGCGCCTGCGCCCGGTCGCCGTGGCCAGCCTGCTAGCGGTCGCCGGCGCCTCGCCGGCATCGGACTACGCCTGGAGCAGCGGCGGCTTCAGCGGCACCGGTCTGCCCACCACCCTCACGCTGAACGACACGCTGAGCATCCAGTGCCAGCCCGGCAGCTGCGGCACCAAGGTGCTGGACGGCTCGCTGCTGAACAACGGCAGCATCTTCGCCACCGACTCGATCTACTTCCAGTACACCAGCCAGGTGCTGACCAACGGCTGGCAATACCAGCTGCAGGGCGACGTCGGCATGGGCAACATCTACGCGGGCGGCAGCTTCGTCAACGAGGCGAGCGGCAGCCTGGTCAAGACGGCCGGCGTGGGCACCTCGTTCATCGGCATCTCCTCGCAGCACAAGTCGGGCAGTCTGGTGGACGCGATGACGGGCCGGCTGGAATTCAGCGCCAGCGCCAGCTTCGAGGGCGGCGCGCTGATGCTGGCCAATCTCGGCACGCAGATCGCTTTCACCGGCGGCGACCTGACGCTGGGCAACGGCGTGAAGCTGTACGGCAGCGGTCTGTATCAGATTGGCACCAACGCCAGCGTGACGGGCGACCTGGGAGCCACGCGGCTGCATTTCACCGGCGGCACCTACACCGGCAACGGCGCCACGCTGACATCGGACGCCAGCTGGCAGGCCGGCACCTTCGCCGGCAGCTGGACGGTCGCCTCGGGCAAGACGCTGTCTGCGGGAGGCTACGTCGACCGCTACATCCTCGGCACAGTCACCAACGACGGCACGCTCATCACCGAGGGCCAGATCTACTTCCAGTACGCCTCGCAGCAGATCACCAACAACGGCACGCTGAACCTGCATGGCGACGTCGGTCTGGCCACCAGCTATGCCGGTGGCACGCTGGTCAACAACGCCACGCTGGCCAAGGACAAGGGCACGGGCACCTCGACCATCCAGAGCATCAACTTCACGAACAACGGCGGCGTCATCCATGCCGCGTCCGGCACCCTGCAGTTCAGCGGCGGCAACCTGGAGTTCAACAACGGCACGCGCTTCACGGGCGCAGGCCAGGTGCTGGTCAACAGCAATGCGCGCTTCACCGGCCGCATCGACAGCGAGAACCTGGTGCTGTCCGGCGCCAGCTTCCAGGGCGGCAACGGCCTGCCCTTCCCAACGGCCGACATGCACGGCCGCACCACCATCACCAGCGGCGCGCTGAACGGCCAGTGGGACTTCGCCGCCGACCACCAGCTCACGCTCAGCGCCGGCGCGGGCCTGTATGTGCGCGGCACGGTCAACAACGCGGGCAGCTTCAGCGCCAACGCCAATCTGTACTTCGAGTACCCGTCCTACGTGCTGAACAACAGCGGCACGATGGCCCTGCAAGGCGGTGCCGGCCTCGTCAACGCCTATGCCGGCGGCAGCTTCAACAACAGCGGCACGCTGAACGTCGCGGCCGGCGGCGGCACCTCGCTCATCCAGGGCATCACCACCGGCGTCAGCGGCAACGTCAACCTGGACAGCGGCACGCTGCACTTCAGCGGCGGCTCGCTCAACCTCGCCAGCACCGCCACGCTGACCGCCGCCGCCGGCACCACCGCCGTGCTGGGCGGCAGCAACAGCTTCGCCAGCGGCGCGCGACTGGCGGGCGACGGCCAGTTCCAGATCGCCGGCGACGCGTCGGTGACCGGCAACTTCGGCGCCAAGCAGCTGGCCTTCACGCAAGGCAGTTTCACCGGCACCGCGGCCGTGCTGACCAGCGACGCCACCTGGACCGGCAACAGCAACTTCGCTGGCGCCTGGACGGTGTCAGCCGGCACGACGCTGGCCGCTACGGCCAGCGGCAACCACTACCTGCGCGGCAGCATCAACAACCTCGGCACGCTGGACACGCAGGGCCACCTCTACTTCGAATACCCGAGCTACCAGATCGCCAACGCCGGCACGCTGAACCTGCGCGGCGACGTGGGCCTGGTCAACGCCTACGCCGGCGGCACCATCGTCAACACCGGCATCTTCGCCAAGGTGGCCGGCACGGGCACCTCCGTCGTGCAGGGCATCAGCTTCACCAACAACGCCGGCGTCATCGCCGCGCAGAGCGGCACGCTGCAGTTCAGCGGTGCCGGCTTCGCCTTCAATGACGGCACGCGCTTCACCGGCGCGGGCCAGGTGGTCGTCAGCAGCAGTGCGCGCTTCGCCGGCCGCATCGATGCAGCCAACCTGGTGCTGTCAGGCGGCAGCTTCACCGGCGGCGACGGTGGCGCCAATCCCGTGGCCACGCTGCATGGCCACACTCATCTGCAGTCGTCCAATCTCGAAGGCCAATGGACCTTTGCGGCCGACCACCAGCTCACCGTCAGCGGCTATGCCTACGTGCGCGGCAACGTCGTCAACCAGGGCACGATGCAGACGACGGCCAACCTGTACTTCGAGTACCCGTCGTATGTGCTCAGCAACCAGGGTCGGCTGGACCTGCAGGGCGACGTGGGCCTCGTCAACGTCTATGCCGGTGGCACTTTCGACAACAGCGGCACGCTCGTGAAGAGCGCCGGCACGGGCACGTCCAGCCTCGCCGGCATCACCCTCACCAACACCGGCACGATCGACGTGCAGGCCGGCACGATTGCGCTGCCCGCCAACTTCACCAACGCCGGCACGCTGAAGGGCCTGGGCACCTTCTCGGCCAGCACGCTGACCAACGACGGCCACATCGCCCCTGGCGCCTCGCCGGGCACGCTGACGCTGGCCAGCCACCTGGTGCTGGGCGACGCCGGCTCCTTCGACCTGGAGCTGGGCTCCGCCGCGCTGCACGACCAGCTCGTCGTGCAAGGCAACGTCACGCTGGGCGGCACGCTGGCACTGTCCTGCTGGGGCGCGTGCAGCTTCGCGGCGGGCACCGACCTGCTCGTGCTGGACGGCAGCGGCACGCTGACCGGCAGCTTCAGCAACATCACGTTCACGGGCTTCACCGCGAATGCCTTCGAGGTGCACCTGGACGCAGCGAACGGTGACGTGTGGCTGCACGCCACGCAGAACATCACCGCCGCCGTGCCCGAGCCGTCCACCTACGGCCTGATGGCTCTAGGCCTTGGCCTGCTGGGCTGGCGCGCCCGCCGCCGGGCTGCTTAAAGCGGCGCGACCGGAATACACAGCTCGCAGTCAAACACGCCGGTGCGGTAGTCGAATTTCGACGCCGGCCCGTAGTGCTCGAAGCAGGGCCGCGCATCCAGTTGCAGGCCGCTGCTGGGCAGCCAGCGGCCCATCATGGCCTGCCAGGCCGCGCCAATGTCGGCGGACGTGCCTTCGAAGTCCAGCGCGGCATAGCGGCCGCCAGGCAGCTCGGTGACGAGGGCGCCGCCGTTGGGCAGCCAGTCGTCCGGCACCGCCACGCCACAGTCGTAGCGGCACTGCTCGGGTGGCACCAGGCTGGGGTCGTCGTGGCCGATGCCGAAGCGCGACACGGCGCCGAGGTTCTGCGTCGCCAGCCAGGGCGCGAAGATCTCGGCCCAGAAGCGGCCAAGGGCGGGGCCGTAGGCACCCTGGTAGCGCAAATAGCCCATGCGCACGGGCTGTCGGTCGATGAGGCGGACGTTCACGTAATCTCCTTCGTCGGGGTTGCGGGAGAAGCCATGCTCGTCGTCAAGCCCGGCACCGGCCTGATCCAGATTGCTGTCGGCCTGATCGAGATTGCGCCACTGCGAGGGCGGCAGGCCGAAATGCAGCTTGAACGCACGCGAGAACGCTTCGGCCGAGCCGTAGCCCACGCTGAGCGCAATGCTCAGTACCGTCGAATCCGGCTGGCCGCGCAGCCGCTGCGCTGCCTTCTCCAGCCGCCGGCGCGCCAGGTAGTCGCCCAACGTCTGGCCCATCCAGGCCAGGAAGAGGCGGTGGAAGTGATAGGGCGAGAAGTGGGCTACTGCGGCCAGCGCCTCAAGGTCCAGCGGCGCGTCCAGGTGGCGGTCGATGTAGGCCTGCACGCGGTGCATGCGGGCCTCGTACTGGCGCCTGCTGGCGTTGGCCGTCATGGCTTCACCCGCTCAGCCCCAGGCCTTCACCAGCAGGCGCATCGCGGCGGCCAGGTTGACCGAGAGGTCGTCCGTCGAGGCCTTGGAGTCCGACTGCAGTGCCACCACCACCCAGGGCGATCGCCCCTCCGGCGGGAAGATCAACGCCACGTCGTTGACGGCACCGCGGTAGCCGGTACCGGTCTTGTCGATGACGCGCCACCCGGCGTCCGGCACGCCGGCGCGCAGTCGCTTCAGTCCCGTCTGCGAGGCCTGCAGGTCGGCCCACAGCCGCGCCTGGTTGGGCCGCGTCAGGCCGTCGCCCAGCAGCAGATGCTGCAGCGTCTTCGCAAAGGCGCGCGGTGTGCTGGTGTCGCGCGGGTCGCCGGGCGCGTTCTCGTTCAGCTCCAGCTCGAAGCGGTCCAGGCGCGTGACCTCGTCGCCCTGCTGGCGCAGCCACATCGTCAGGCCGGCGGGCGAGTCGCAGCAGTGCCGCAGCAGCACGTTGGCGCAGGGGTTGTCGCTCTCGACGACGATGCCCTGCACCAGCTCCGCCAGCGTCGCCCGGCTGCGCGGCAGCAGGCGGTCGAAGGCTGGTGAGTGCGCGATGCGCTCGCTCTTGTGCAGCGGGATCTCGTCCTCCCATTTCCAGCGCCCGCCCTCCACGCCCTGGGCCACGCGGGCGGCCAGCAGGATCTTGAAGGTCGACGCCGTGGCAAAGCGCTCGTCGGCCCGGTGGGCAACCGTGCGGCCGGTGGCGGTGTCGATGGCGAAGAAGCCAAGGCGGCCCTGCACGCTGCGCTCCAGCGCCGCGAAGTCGGGGGCTGCGGCAGCGCTGGCCGGCCCGTGAAGGGCAGACAACGCAGGCAGGGTGGCGAGCTGGGTCAGGAGGGTGCGGCGTTTCATGTGCCGCATTCTCGTGCGCCCGCGCGCAGCCCCGGTGCAGGGGCACCAGCATCGCCCGTCTGAAAACTGACTACTCCGTCAGACTTGCGCAACAACCCCGGCGCGACCGCCGCCGCACCCCGAGCCGGTCCGCACAATCGCCCGCGGCCCTGCAGTTGGGCCGCCTTTTTTTGGAGTTGTTGTCAGATGAACGCACCCCGCCTGAGCCTCCTGGCCCTCGCCTTGAGTACCGCCCTTCCCGTCCTGGCCCAAGAAGCGCCGGCCAAAGACCGCAGCCAGCTCGAAACCGTCGTCATCACGGCCGAGCGCCGTGCCGAGAACATCAAGGATGTGCCCAACGCCGTCGCCAAGATCAGTGGCGAGAAGCTCGACGTGCTGGCCTCGGGGGGTCAGGACTTGCGCTTCCTGTCGGGCCGCGTGCCCAGCCTGAACATCGAGTCCAGTTTCGGCCGCGCCTTCCCGCGCTTCTACCTGCGCGGCTATGGCAACACCGACTTCCGCTTGAACGCCTCGCAGCCCGTCAGCGTCATCGTCGACGACGTGGTCCAGGAGAACCCCATCCTGAAGGGCTTCCCGATCTTCGACACCGCCGCCGTTGAAGTGGTTGCCGGCCCGCAGGGCACGCTGTTCGGCCGCAACACGCCGGCCGGCGTCGTCAAGTTCGACTCGGTCAAGCCCAGCCACAGGCAGGACGGCTATGCCAGCATCACGCTGGGCAACTACGGCACCGTCAACGTCGAGGGCGCGGCCAACCTGCCGCTGTCCGGCGACTGGTCCGCCCGCATCTCGGCGCAGAACCAACGCCGTGCCGACTGGGTCGACAACACCGCCGCCAACGCCGTCACGCCCAAGACCGAGGGCTACCGCGACACCGCCGTGCGCGCTCAGGTGCTTTACGAGCCGCACAAGCAGTTCAGCGCCCTGGCCAACCTGCATGTGCGCGACCTGGAGGGCAGCCCCCGCCTCTTCCGCGCCAACGCCATCAAGCGCGGCACGAATGATCTGGTCGACGGCTTCGAGGCCGACAAGGTCGCCTTCAACGGCGTCAACGCGCAGACGCTGAAGCAGACCGGCGGCAGCCTGCGCCTGAAGTGGTCGCTGCCGGAGCTGAACATCTACTCGATCACCGGCTACGAGCACGTCAAGCCGCTGTCGCGCGGCGACATCGACGGCGGTGTGCCCGGCCAGGCCGGCGTGCCCTTCCAGTCCGAAACCGGCAGCGGCATGAACGGCCACCGCCAGCTGACGCAGGAAGTGCGCCTCGAGTCCAACACCGCCGGCCCCTTGAGCTGGCAGGCCGGCGTGTACCTCTTCGACGAGAAGTACACCATCGACAACATCACCTTCGACACCAACACCCACGTCGACATCGACCACATCTACAGCGCCCAGACCAACAAGGCCTGGGCCGCCTTCGGCTCGGTCAACTACGCTGTCAGCAATGACCTGAAGCTGCGCGCCGGCCTGCGCTACACCAAGGACAAGAAGGACCTGTCCACCACCCACGTCGGCGCGGGCCTCTTCAACACCTCCACCGGCACGACGGCCGCGACCTCCGACGGCAAGTGGAGCGGCGACCTGTCGGCCACCTACAAGCTCGACGCCGACACCAACCTCTACGCGCGCTTCGCCAACGGCTTCCGCGCCTCGTCCATGCAGAACGCGTCGGCCTTCGCCGGCCAGTCGCAGGCCGGCCCGGAGAGCGTCAACTCGTATGAGGTTGGCTTCAAGAGCGAACTGCTCAAGCGCACGCTGCGCCTGTCGGGCTCGCTGTTCACCTACACCGTCAAGGACCTGCAACTCACCGCCGTCGGCGGCAGCAGCAACGCCACCCGCCTGCTCAACGCCAAGAAGGCCACGGGCAACGGCGCCGAGATCAACCTCGAAGCGCTGATCACGCCCGACTTCACGGTCACGTTCGGCGGTTCGCTGAACAACACCAGGATCAAGGACGTCGCCCTCGGCGTGCCCCCGGGCGGCTCCCTGCGTGTAGCCGGTGCCTTCCCGACGGTGCAGGACCCCATGGTCGGCGGCAACGCGATGGTGGACGGCAACTCGTTGCCCAACGCGCCCAAGTGGACCTACAACCTCACCGCCCGCTGGAGCATCCCGCTGGCCAGCGGCGACGAGGTCTATGTCTACACCGACTGGGCCTACCGTTCCAAGGTCAACTTCTTCCTGTACGAGTCCACCGAGTTCACGGGAAAAAGCCTGACCGAAGGCGGCGTGCGCGTGGGCTATCTGTGGGGCAACGGCAAGTACGAAGTGGCCGGCTTTGCCCGCAACGTGACCAACCAGGTCCGCGCGACCGGTGCCATCGACTTCAACAACCTGACCGGCTTCATCAACGACCCGCGCACCTACGGCGTGCAGTTCAAGGCGATGTTCTGAGCTTCTGCTGCTGACGCACTAACGCCGCCTTCGGGCGGCGTTTTTTCATGGGCCACCCGGACCGCTACTGCGCGGCCTTCGGCTTCAGGAAGCCGTTCACGTCCAGCCAGTGGATGAAGACGGGGAACCAGCCATTGGCCGTGTTGCCAGGGTAGCCCATGCCAAAGCCGTGGCCGCCGTTCTGGTAGAGGTGGAACTCGACCGGCCGGCCGGCATCGAACCACGACTTCACGACGCCGAACTGGCCCCTGAACAGGAAATCGTCGCTGGCGATGGCGGTGAACATCGGCGGCGCGTCCTTGGGCACGTCCACCGGCCCCATGCCGCCGTAGATGGGCGCAATGAAGGCCAGCTTGATGGTCTTGGAGTTCAGCGTGCTGTGCATCGTCAGGCCGGCGCCGGCAGAGAAGCCCATCATCCCCAGGCGCTTGGGGTCCACGCCCCACTCCTTGGCGCGCGACAGGATCAGCGCATAGGCCGCCTCAGCGTCGGCCAGCTGGTTAGACAGATCGGGCATCACCGGCTTGGGCGGCGCGCCGCCCGCACCCACGTCGGCAAACATGCGGTCCATCGAGGACTTCAAGCCTTCCAGCGTCGGCGGCGTGGGCTGCAGGCGGTACTTGAGCACGAAGGCGGTGATGCCCTGCTCGTTCAGCGCCTTGGCGACCTTCCAGCCCTCGTTGTTGATGGACAGCCAGCGGAAGCCGCCGCCCGGGGCGATCAGCACGGCAGCGCCGTTGGCCTTGCCGGGTGCCGGCAGATAGGGCGTCAGCGTGGCGGTGCTGACGTTGCGCACCATCGGCTCGCCCCACTGGCGGAACCAGCTCTCGCTGGCCGGCTGGTTGGCCACGCCGCCGGTGCCAAGCTTGATCGACGGCGCCTCCTGGGGGGCGTCGAGCGGATAGATGGTGCCGTCCTGGGCGAAGGCGGCGGAGGCAGCGAGCGTGAGGGCCAGCGACAGGCCGGCCGCGCGCAGGGTGGAACGCAGTGAGTTCATGGCTTCAGGGGGTCGGAGTGAAGGGAAGGGGCCGCGATCAGCGCGGCAGCGAAACCTGGCGAGCCAGCGAGAAGGGGGCGCTTTCCGACGGCGCGCCGGTGTCGGGCTGGCCGCCGCCGACGCTGACGCGGTATCCGCCGGGCATGACCTGACGCACGCCGTCACGGTCGACAAAGCTGAGCTCGCGGGCACCGAGCGTGTAGCTCACCTCCCGGCGCTCGCCCGCCTTCAGGTGCAGCCGCTGGAAGCCGCGCAGCGCCAGCCGCGGGCCGCCTTCGAAGCGCGGCGGCGTCAGGTAGAGCTGCGCCACCTCGTCGCCATCGCGGGCGCTGGTGTTGGTGATGGCCGTGCGCACGATGAGGCTCACGTCTTTGCCATCGTCCTGCACCTGCACCTGCGGCGCCTCGTAGCGGAAGCTCGAATAGCTCAGCCCGTGGCCGAAGGGATAGACCACCGGCTTGCTGAAGAAGCGGTAGGTGCGGCCGGCCATGCGGTAGTCGTCGAAGGGCGGCAGGTCGCCAACGCTGCGGTAGAAGGTGACCGGCAGCCGCCCGGCCGGGTTGGCCGCGCCGCTGAGCACCTGGGCGATGGCCTGGCCGCCGCCCTCTCCGGGATACCAGGCCTGCAGCACCGCTGCCGCGTTGGCGTGGGCCCACTGCAGGTCGATGGCGCTGCCGCTCAGGTTCACCACCACGACCGGCTTACCCAGTTGCGCTGCGGCCTGCAGGTAGGCGCGCTGGTCGGCCGGCAGGTCGAGCTTGGTGCGGTCGCCACCCGTGAAGCCGTCGATCTTGACGGGCATCTCCTCGCCTTCAAGGTCGGACGTCAGGCCGACGACGGCAACGATCACGTCGGCGCCTTGCGCGCCGGCACGCAGGTCTGCGAGCGGCTGGCGCGAGACGCGCTTCCAGATCATGGCGGGCGGCGCCCCCACGCCCGATTCGGTCTCGAACTGCAGCACGTAGCGCTCGCCCTTCTTCAGGTCCACCTGCGTCAGCGCCACCGGCTCGGCCCAGCGCGTCGGGCGCCTGGCCAGGGTCACGTCTCGCCCGGCGACACGCACCTGGCCCTTGACCCCCGCCACGCCCAGCCGGTAGCTGCCGGTCTCGGGCGCGACGAAGGCCCCCGTCCAGACCGTGCGCGTCACGTCGCCGGCCTCGGCAAAGTCCCGAGCGCGCGAGTCGAGCTGCGTCACGCTGTGGCTGGCAAAGGCCTTGGCCTGGAAGCGGCGCTTGCCCGGTTCCGTCGGCGAGCCCGGCTGCAGGTTGAAGTAGCTGGCTCGCAGCCCCGCGCTGCCGTCAGGCGCCACGAAGGCACTCGCCGGCACCGGGTCACCGTCGGTAATCGACGGCCCGAAGGGCACGAGGCTGACCTGCGCTCCCGTGAACTGTTGGCTCAGCCCTTCGAAGACCGTCTGCGTCGGCCCGGTCTGGCCCGACGAATAGTTGCCGCGCATCACGCGCCGCGCATCCGCCAGCGGGCCGACGACCGCGATGCGCGCCGAGGCCTTCAGCGGCAGCGTGCCGTCGTTCTTCAGCAGCACCAGGCTCTCGATGGCCGAGCGCAGCGCCAGCGCGCGGTGCTCGGGCGAGTTGATCACCTGGGCCTCCGGGAAGCCACGCTCCGCCAGCCCGGGCAGGTCGCCATTGCGAAGGCGGGCGGAAAAGAGTCGCACCAGCGCCGTGTCGATGTCGGCCGCGCGGATGTAGCCGCGCGCCAGCGCCTGCTTGTAGCGCTCGCCCAGGCCCGGTGTGTGCGACAGCGTGGCGCCATTGCATTCGTTGTCCACGCCGGCCTTCAGTGCCACAGCCGCGCCTGCGGCAGCGTCCACCGCGTACTTGTGGTGGGCATGGATGTCGACGACGGCATCGCAGTCCGACACCACGTAGCCGTTGAACTTCCAATCCTCGCGCAGCGTCTTCACCAGCAGGCTCTGGCTGGCGCAGGCGGGTTCGCCGTTGACCCGGTTGTAGGCACACATGATGGAGCCCGCCTGCGCGTCCACCATCGCGGCGCGGAAGGCCGGCAGATAGGTGTCCTCCAGGTCCTGGGCGGAGACCCAGACGTCCACCGTGTGGCGTGTCGACTCCGGCCCGCTGTGCACGGCGAAATGCTTGGGGCTGGCAATGACGAGGGGTCGCGCCGGGTCCGGCCCCTGCATGCCGTGCACGAAGGCCTTGCCGAGCGTTGCGGTCAGGAAGGGGTCCTCACCATAGGTCTCCTGCCCCCGGCCCCAGCGCGGGTCGCGGAAGATGTTGATGTTGGGCGACCAGGTGTCCAGCGCGCCGCCGATGCGGTTAGGGTTGGGCTTGTGGCGCCCGAGCGCGTAGACCGCGCGCACCTCGGTGCTGATGCTGGCCGCCACATCCAGCATCAGCTTGTCGTTGAAGCTGGCGGCCAGGCCCACGGGTTGCGGGAAATTGGTCGTCGCACCGGGGCCGAAGGCGCCATGCAGCGACTCCGTCCACCAGTTGTAGGCCGGGATGTTCAGGCGGGGAATGGCCGGTGCGCCGTTCAGCAGTTGCTCCACCTTCTCGTCCAGCGTCAGCTTGGACACGATCTGGCGGGCCTGCACATCGGCGTCCGTCAGCGGGCTTGCGACGCCAAGGCCGCTGGCGGCCAGGCCCCAGGCGAGGCAAACGATGGAAAGGGTCTTCAACGGCGTCTCCGTTTTTGTCGTTGCGCAGCATTGTGTGGTAGCGCAAACAAACGGACACGTGCTTTTCCCTGATTGACACCTGCCAAGCCTTACTCGGCCGGGTTGCAGGCTCTATGGGAACAGGCTCACATCCGGGGCGATGAATTCGACGGTGTTATCGATACCAAAATCGGTATGCGGCGACCTCAGGCGGCGCGCTGCGGCGAGCGCCCTGCCAGCCGCATCGACAAGCCCATCGGCCCCATTGCCAGCTGCAGCAGCTCGCGCGGCGCCTGGCCGTCGGGCGTGTCCACCGACGTGATGTCGAAGTGGCGCAGCAGCACGGCCATGGCCAGCTTGATCTCCATCAAAGCCAGGTAGCGCCCCGGGCATATGCGCGGCCCGGCGCCGAAGGGCATGGACAGGCGCTTGGCCGCGCCGGCCTGCTTGGCGCCTGCCAGCCAGCGCGCCGGGTCGAAGGCGGCGGCATTGGGCAGGTGGCGCTCGCTGACGGCGTCGCGCCGCATCACGGCCATGACGATCATGCCGGCCTGCACCTGCACGTCGCCCACGCGCGTGTCGCGCACGGCCTGAAGGTTGTTGATGGGCGCCACCGGCCGCAGCCGCATGGTCTCGTGCGCGCAGGCCTCGATGAAGTCCAGCGCGGCCAGCTGCTCCAGGCTCGGCAGGCCCGCGTCGCCGCAGACGCGGTCCACCTCGGCCCGCGCCTGGGCCAGCGCCTCGGGGTGCTGCCACAGCAGCCAGATCATCCAGGCCAGCGTGTTGGCCGTCGTGTCCTCGCCGGCCAGCAGCATGGTCAGCACATTGCCGGCCACCTGTGCGTCGTCGATGCCGCTGTCGGGCGCGTCTGCGGCCACCAGCATGGCCTCCAGCAGGTTGCCGGGTTCGGCATGCAAGGCCGGGTCCGCAGCCAGGCGCCCGCGCGCCTTGGCGATGAAGCCCTGCACGGCGACATCGATCTCGGCCACGCTGTGCGTCAGCGCCCGGTCCTCGGCCCGCGGCCACCAGCGCCAGATGGGTAAGGGCGCAAACATGCGCTTGAACAGCATCGGGAAGATGCGGTTCAGGTGCTGCTGGATGACGTCCTCATCGGACTGCAGCGTGTTGACGTCCTCGCCAAAGGCCAGGCCCGCCACGGCGTCTACCGTGTAGCGCATCAGGTCGGCCTGCAGCTCGATGCGGCGGCCCTCGCGCGCGGCGATCTGCCAGCGACTGATGAGCCGCTCGGCCACACGCAGCAGCGCCGGGTAGTAGCGCTTCACATGCACCGGGTCGAAGCCGGCCATCACCATGCGGCGCTGGCGCTTCCACGCCTCGCCGTTGGATGCGAACAGGCCCGCGTTCAGGCCCATCTCGCGGCCCACGTCCTCCAGCCGCTGCGTGCGCCTGAAGCCGTCCGGCCGGTCGCGCAGCGCCGTGCTGATCAGCTCATGGTCACCCACGACGACCAGGCGGCGCTTGCCCAGGCGCAGCTTGAAGACCGGCCCATAGACCTCGCACCAGGCCTCGACCTGCTGGTGCACCCGCGTCGAGTCCAGCTGCAGCAGGTTGCCGAACACGGGTATGCCAAGCGGGCCGGGCAGGTCGTCGAACTGGCGCAGCGCGCCGGCGGGCGGGGCGGTGGTGGTGTCCATCGGGGGAGTTTAGGAACTGCGCGGACGCCTGCCTCGTTCACTTTGAGGACGTTGGCGCCGGCAGCCCTCGCAAAACCTTCGCGGCTTTGGCGCGAATTGGTTCCCAGCATGCATGGCCCATGGCGCTCTGGTTGGCCTTGGCAGACGTGGCCTGAACCAGCAGTTCAGGTGGAACACCTTGCAGATCATTGATCAACTCATCAATGCTGTGCCTCTGTGTTGCGTTCAGCGGGCACACGCTTGAGGTGACGACAAAGGCTCCCGCCGAAACGTCGTCTTTCAGCTCCCACGCCACGTTGTAGTTGCCCATCGCGTTGCATTGCTCGACGACTGCCAGGGACAACATTTCCACGGCTTGCCAGAAGACCCGATAAGCCCCTTCGTAGGCCTCGTCGTCGGTGATCGCTTCACTCATGCTGGCTCGCTTCAACCCGCAAAGATCTTGCCCGGATTGAGGATCCCCAGCGGATCCAGCGCTCCCTTCACCGCCCGCATCAGCGCGACAGCTTCCGGCCCCGTCTCGTCCAGCAGAAACCCCTGCTTGTGCAGCCCAATCCCATGCTCGCCCGTGCACGTCCCCTCCAGCGCAATCGCCCGCGCCACCATCTGCGCGCTCAGGCGCTCGGCGGTGGCCAGCTCAGCTGGATCAACCGGGTCCAGCAGATAGGCCATGTGGAAGTTGCCGTCACCGACATGGCCGACGATGAAGTAGGGCAGGCCGGCGGCCTCGACCTCGGCAATGCTGGCGTTGATGTTCTCGGCCAGGCGCGAGATGGGCACGCAGGTGTCGGTCGTCACCGCACGGCAGCCGGGGCGCATCTGCAGGCCTGCCAGATAGGCGTGGTGCCGAGCCGTCCACAGCCGCGTGCGGGCCTCGGGCGTGGTGGCCCATTCGAAGGCCTCGCCGCCATGGTCGGCCGCCACCTCCTGCACCACGGCCGCCTGCTCGGCCACGCCGGCCTCGCTGCCGTGGAACTCCATCAGCAGCATGGGCGCCTCCTTCAGCCCCAGCTTGTCGTGAGCATTGACGGCCTTGATGGCGTTGGCGTCCAGCAGCTCGCAGCGGGCGATGGGCACGCCGATCTGGATGATCTGCATGGCCGTCTGCACGGCCGCATCGATGGTCGGGAAGAAGCACACCGCCGCCGACACGGCCTCGGGCAGCGGGTGCACCTTGACCGTCAGCTCGGTGATGACGCCCAGCGTGCCTTCGCTGCCGATGACGAGCCGCGTCAGGTCGTAGCCGGCGCTGCTCTTCCTCGCGCGTGAGCCGCTGCGCACGACTTCGCCGTTAGCGCTCACGAAGCGCAGCGCCAGCACGTTCTCGCGCATGGTGCCGTAGCGCACCGCGTTCGTGCCGCTGGCGCGCGTGGCGGCCATGCCGCCCAGGCTGGCATCCGCGCCGGGATCGATGGGGAAGAACAAGCCCTCGTGCCTGAGCGCCTCGTTCAGCGCCTTGCGCGTGACGCCGGGTTGCACGGTGACGGTCAGGTCCTCGGCGGCGATGCGCAGGATGCGGTTCATGCGCGACACGTCCAGGCTGATGCCGCCGCGCACGGCCAGCAGATGGCCTTCCAGCGACGAACCCGCGCCATAGGGAATGACGGGCACGCGATGCTCGGCGCACAGGGCGACAACACGCGCCACCTCGGCCTCGCTTTCGGCAAACACGACGGCCTGCGGCGGCGGCACGTCGAAGACGGACTCATCGCGGCCATGCTGCTCGCGCACGGCCAGGGCCGTGGAGCAGCGCTCGGCGAAGTCGGCGCGCAGCGCGTCCAGCAGCACGGCCGGCAGCGGGGTTGGCGAGAAAAGCGTTTCGGGTGCGTTCATGGGCAACTCCCAGCGATCTCAGGATTGTCTTGCAGCAACCGGACGGCAGTGACAGCATCAGCGCACCGCTGTCCCCGGGAGAGCCGCATGGACCCCACCCTGACCTGGCTGCTGCTGATCGCCGCTGCCGTCCTCATCGTCGTCGGCGCGATGCGCTTCGACTTGTTGAGCATTACTTGGCGCAGCGTCATTGGTAGCGCACCCAAGCCACCTCACAATGCCCCACCGGCGCCAAGGTGGCGACCGGTTTCAGGCTTCCAGCCGCACGACGCCCCAGCGCACAAGCCGGCGTTCCATCGCAGCGGTCGCCGACATTGACCGCTTTGCGCGCGGGGCCACTCAATCAGGAGGAGAGACCCCATGACCGCGCAACCCCTTTCGATGACGGGCCTCACCATCAGCCGCAAGCTGATGCTGCTGACGCTGCTCGTCCTTGTCGCCATCGCCATCCCGTCGGCCTTCCAGGTGCGCCAGGCGCGCCAGCTGGCCACCGCTGCCCAGAGCGAGCTGGATGGCCTGGCGCCCGCACGCCAGCTCGTGCGCCTGACCCAGCTGACGCAGCAGCACCGCGGCCTGTCGGCGGCGCTGCTGGGCGGCAATGACTCGGTGCAGGCGGCGCGCGAGGCCAAGAACGCCGAGGTCGCCAAGCAATTCACCGACGTGGCCGGCATGCTTGATGGCAACGTTGCCAACACCGCCATGCGCGCCACCTGGCAGGACGCCCAGCAGCGCTGGAAGGCGCTGTCGGCGCAAGTCGGCGCCAAGGGCCTGAAGGCGGCCGAGAGCAGCACGCTGCACGCCCAGCTGATCGCCGTCTATTTCAGGCTGCTGGACCAGCTCGTCGACCAGAGCGGTCTCATCCTCGACCCCGAGGCCGACACCTATTTCCTCATCAGCGCCACGTTGGCCCGCCTGCCGGTGGCGACCGAGGCGCTGGGCCAGACGCGTGCGCGCGGCGCCGGCTTCCTGGCCGAAGGCAAGATCGGCCCCGAAGGCCGCACGATGCTGGCCGGCCTGGTGGCCCAGGCCGAAGACCAGCACCGCGGCATGGGCGTCGCCTTCGACAAGAGCTTCGCCGTCAACGCCACGCGCAAGGCCCGCCTGGGCAGCAAGATCGCCGCGTTGGATGAGCAGGTCAAGGCCTCGCTGACGCTGACGCGCGATGAACTCATCACCAAGGAAGCGCTCGCCTACGCCGCGCCCGACTACATCGCCAGCTACACGCGCACCATCGACGCGATGTACGTCGTGGCCACGGACGCAATGGCGGCGCTGGATGAACTGCTCACCGAACGCGTCTCCAGCCTGCGCCGCAGCAGCTGGATCGTCGTCGGCATGCTGGCCGGCATGCTGGTCGTCGTTTTCCTGTTCACGCGCGGCATCTCGCGCAGCATCACCGTGCCGCTCGCGCATGCGGCCGGCCTGGCCGAGCAGATCGCCGCGCGCGACCTCAGCGGCGATGTCGTCGTGCGCGCCCGCGACGAGATCGGTCAACTCACCACCGCGCTGCTGGCCATGCGCGACAGCCTGTGCGGCGTCATCGGCGAGGTGCGCAGCAATGCCGGCGAGGTGGCACAGGCCTCGCAGGAACTGGCGTCGGGCAACCGCGACCTGTCCCAGCGCACCGAGCAGCAGGCCTCGGCACTGGAAGAAACCGCCAGCTCGATGGAAGAGCTGACCGCCACCGTGCGCAGCAATGCCGACCAGGCCGGCGACGCCAGCAGCCTGGCCCAGCGCGCCTGCACCGTCGCCATCTCGGGCGGTGCGGCCGTGGAGCAGGTCGTGGCCACCATGGGCGCCATCGAGACCAGCARCCGGCGCATCGAGGAAATCATCGCCGTCATCGACGGCATCGCCTTCCAGACCAACATCCTGGCGCTGAACGCGGCGGTGGAGGCCGCACGCGCGGGCGAGCAGGGTCGCGGCTTTGCGGTCGTCGCGTCCGAGGTGCGCGCGCTGGCCGGCCGTTCGGCAGAAGCCGCCAAGCAGATCAAGCAGCTCATCGCCGCCAGCGTCGACCAGGTTTCGGATGGCGCCCGTCTGGTGCAGGGCGCGGGCGCGACGATGCGCGAGACGGTGGACAGCATCCGCTCGCTGGCCGAACTCGTCACCAGCATCAGCCGCGCGTCCAGCGAGCAGAGCAGCGGCATCGGCCAGATCAGCGAGGCCGTCTCGCACATGGACCAGCTCACGCAGCAGAACGCCGCCCTCGTCGAAGAAACCGCCGCCGCCGGCATGAGCCTGCAGGAGCAGGCCGAGAAGCTGGCCGGCATCGTCAACACCTTCCGCATGCCGACGGCGCGGTCCTAGTTGAGGCAGGATGGCGGGTCCAACCACGGACCCGCATCCACCATGGGCAACCGCCTCTCCCAGATTGCCACCCGCACCGGCGACGACGGCACCACCGGCCTCAGCGACGGCAGCCGCGTGCCCAAGGACCACCTGCGCGTGCAGGCCATGGGCGACGTCGACGAGCTGAACTCCAACCTCGGCCTGCTGCTCGCCGAGCCGCTGCCCGAGGACATCCGCGACCTCATCGTCACCATCCAGCACGAGCTGTTCAACCTCGGCGGCGAGCTGTCCTGGCCCGGCGGCGAGCTGCTGAAGGACGCCGCCGTGCTGCGCCTGGACGAAGCGCTGGAGCACTACAACGAGCACCTGCCGCGGCTGAAGGAATTCATCCTGCCGGCCGGCACGCGCAGTGCGGCCATCGCCCATGTCTGCCGCACTGTTGCCCGCCGCGCCGAGCGTGTCGTCATCACGCTGGCTGCGACCGAACAGATCCGGGCCGCGCCGCGCCAATACCTGAACCGCCTGTCCGACCTGCTCTTCGTGCTGGCCCGCGTGCTCAACCGCGCCAACCTCGACGGGCTGGGCGGGGACGATGTCTATTGGCAGAGCGAGCGGATGAAGCGGCTGGACGCGCAGTGATGCGGTGGCTGGCCCTGGCGGTCTTCGCCACCACCGGCGCGGCCCACGCCGTGACCTTCTTCGAGCCCTGCGAGGCCGCGCTGAAGACGCCGCCCTTCAAGGCGTTGCAGGCCTTCTATGCCGGCAAGCCCGAGCTGCCCAATCCCGACGCCTGCTTTCGTCTGAACAACCGCGAGTTCCTCGTCACGGTCACCGACACCGCGCCCATCGCGCAAGGCCTCTACTTCTTCGACGCCGGGACCAGCAGCTACGACTTCCCGGATGGTGCGCAGCGCCGGGCCATCAAGGTGAAGATGGAATTCGACGAACAACGGTCCGGCAAGCACTTCGCGCTGCTGGAGACCTCCAGCCTGAGCGGCGGCGAGTGGTTCACCGGCTACCAGGTGCTGTTCCTGCAGCCGGGCAAGGGCACCGGCAGCTTCGCGCTGCAGCGAGTGCTCGAGGTGCAGGCCGATCCCGAATCCGGCATGTGCGGAACCCACGTCCGCAAGGGCTCGGCAGCCGAGGTAAAAAGCGTGCGGCCCGAAAGCGATGGCCAGCCGTTGACGCTGGTGTTCCATCTGGCCGAACAACGCTGCCCTGCGGGCCCGACGCGCCAAGTCGAGAAGCGCTTCGTGTGGGACGGCCAACGCTTCCAGCTGCAGCGCTGATCCGTCAGCGCTTGCGCAAGACCCGCCACACCAGCCAGGCCCAGCGCAGCCCGCGCCATAGCTGGCCGCGTTTCTTCTGCCCCGCCGCCGCAAAGAAGGCCGCACCGCTACCGGCTGCCGCCAGCACGACGGGATCGGACAGCCAGTCGCGCACCGTCAGCACACGGTTGACGAGCCCATCGGCGCGCTGACCGAGGTCGTCCACATCACGCTGCGCCTGGCCACGCAGCAGCTCGGAGGCCAGCAGCAGATTGGCCTTGCGCTCGGCGCGCAGCAGCGGGTCGTGGGGGATGCGGGGGATCACGGCCGGCGGCGCAGTGCGTCTGCGTCCTCGCGCAGTTCGGCAAGGCTGGACTGGAACAGCGACGCCGGCTGCGCCACCAGGCCCTTCACCTTGAGCACCGCAAAGACGCCTGCCGCGATCAGTACGACGGTGCTCCCGCCCAAGGCCAGCAGCCGGTAGCTGTCCCATAACGCCACGGTGACGAGCACCAGCAGCATCAGCAGGCCGAAACCCGCCAGCAACGCCGCCAGCACGGACCACACCAGCAGGCCGGCGATGCGGTCCTTCTCTTCCTGGACCTCGATGGCCAGCAGTTCGAGCCGGATACGGCTGAGCGTCAGCAGCGAGGTGCCAAGCCGCCGCAGCGGCCCGGAGACGGGTTCTTTCGAATCGCTCAAGGTGGACTTCAGCGGCGGCCAATCAGCACACCGAGAGCCAGCCCAACGGCGGCGGCCGCACCAATGGCCTGCCAGGGGTTGGCGCGCACATAGTCGTCGGTGGCAGCGGCGGCGTCCTTGGCGCGCTGCACGGCCTCGTGCTGAGCGTCGAGCAGCTTCTCCTTGGTGCCGTCCAGCCGTTCACGGATGCGGGCGCGCAAGGCCTTGGCCTCGCCCGAAGCGTCCTTGCCCGTGGAGGTGATGAGCGCGTCGATGTCATCCATCACCGCGCGGAAATCCGCTGCCAGTTTTTCCTTTGCCTGGGTTGTGTCGGTCATGGCCGGCTCCTCGGTCGTGGGTTGGACAAGCGGCCAGCCTAACGCCATTGCACGGGTGTCCGGCCTTACCCCTGCGCTGAACCTAGGGAATCGACGGCCTGCCGCAGCCGCGCCGCATAGGCCGCGCGCAGCGCCACTGGCGCCACCACCTCCACCTGGCCAGCGTGGCGCAGCAGGTCCATCAGCAGCTCGGTGTCGTCCACGTAGGGCAGCTGCAGGCGCCAGCGGCCATCGGGCAGGAACTCGCTCTTCTGCGCCGGGTGCCATTCCTCGCGCGACACCCAGGCGGCGGCCTCGGGGCTGAACAGCAGCTCGGCCTCGCGCGGCGTGCCGCCGGCAAAGATGCCGTAGCCGCGGTCCAGCTCGGCCTCCAGCTCACTCAGGGCCAGGGCTTGCGCCTCGGCGTCCAGCAGCGTCGCGGCCTCGATGCCGTCCAGCGCGAAGCGGCGCAGGCCCTGGCTCTGGTGGCAGAAGGCGTCCAGATACCAGGCATGGCGGTGGTGCACCAGGCGCTGCGGTGACACCTCGCGCTCGCTGACCTCGCCGGCCCCGGTCTTCTTGCGGTAGCGGATGGCGAGGCGCTTGCGCTTGACGACGGCGCTGCCGACGGTCTCGAAGCTGTCGCTGGCAATGCGCCGCCTGGCCGTGCCAATGAGCCTGACGCGCCGACGCAGCTCCTGCGCCTCGCCCTGGTCCACGCCCAGCATGCCGGTGATCTTGTCGAACATGGGCTGCAGGTGGCGGCCGACCACGCCCTGCTCGTCCAACCCCGCCAGCATCTGCTGCATGGTCAAGAGCGCATGCAGCTCCGCCTCGTTGAACCACACGCCCGGCAGCTCATGCTTGCCACCGCGCCACTGCTGGCCGAAGCGGTAGCCGTTGGCGCCGGCGTCGTACTCGATGGGCGCGTCCATGCGCTCGCGCAGATAGGCCAGGTCACGCTTGAGCGTCGCCGGGGACACCTCCAACGCCTCGATCAGCTCGGCAAACGACACGCAGCCTTGGGAGCGGATCAGGTGCTCGATCTTGTAGAAGCGCTCGGTGCGGTCCATGGGTCGAATTCCTGAAAATATTTACAGTGGTTTTCCAGCTGGATCATCCCATGAGCTAGCTGGCTCACAGACTGCTTGCAAGGCCCGCGACTTATCGGCGGCCTCTCAACCCAGGAGTTCGCCATGCAAGCCGTCACCACTGCCCAGATCCATGCCCACCCCGCCCTTGTGCAGTTCGCGCTGGACATGGACGACAGCCCCTCGCCCGTCAGCGCCCACGAGCGCATCGGTCTGGCCCTGGGCCGCGACTACGCGCTGCACGGCATCACGCCGCCCATCGCCCACCTCTACCCGCAGTCGCCGCTGCAACGCGGCTGGATGGCCGCCCGGGGCCGCACGGTGCGCACGCCGGCCAGCCCGCAGGTCGAGCTCTGGCTGGCCCTGCGCACCCATGCCTGGGCCCGTGGCCGCAGCTTCGAGGACATCCAGCTGACGCCTCATCACCTGGCCCAGCTCGACACCAGCCACTGCCCCATCACCCGCGAGCTGCTGGGTGACGACAACCGCAGCATCGATCGCGTCCGCGACAACGCCGGCTACGCGGCCGGCAATCTCGCCGTCATGAGCCACCGTGCCAACCAGGCCAAGGGCAGCCGTGGCCACCAAGGCCTGGTCGACATGGCCGCCAGCTGCGCTGCCGGCCCCATCACCCGCATCGGCGGCCTGGCCGAGGCCGACTGGCAGCGCCTGGCCGTGCTGGCCAGCTTCGTCACGCCGCTGAGCCACGAGGAAGCCGCCAACATCCCGCTGCGCGTGCTGCCGCCGAACCGCCTGCGCCTCTTCAACCCCATCCAGGCGCTGCAGGCCCTGGTGACCCGCCAACTTGCCACGCCGGGTTGGAGCGCCCGCCTGAGCCGGCTGGAAGCCCTGCTGCCGACCGACCAGCTCCGCACCGACTTCAATCGATTCCTGCTGGCCCTGGCCCCGCGTGTGCTGGCGGCCACCGAGCTGCAGGAGCCGCAGCAGATCCGCTGGGCGCTCGAAGACGCCTGGGGCCTGCCGCTGGTGCAGAAGCGCTGGACGCGCTTCGCGCTGCAGCTGACGCCCGAGCAGGCCGAGAACCTGGTCGAACGCGCGGCGGCCAAGAAGCTCTGCCCGGTCCACGTTCAACGCCACGACGACGCCACCGACGGCTGGGCGCTGGCCACGGGTGGTTACGCCGCCTGAACTGCACCCCGCGCCTGCGGGGTCTGTCATGAGGCCTTCATTGCCGAGCTGGACATTGCGCCGGTCTGCCTTTGGAGCCCCCATGAACAAGCCTCTCGCCCTGCTCGCCGCCGCCGCTGCGGCCATCGCCTCGCACAGCGCCGTTGCCCTCGGCACCGGCGACCTCGTCTTCACGGCCTTCAATGCCGACGAAGACGGCTTCGCGATGGTGGCCTTCGCCGACATCGCCCCCAATACCACCGTCTACTTCGGCGACAACGAGTGGAACGGCAGCAACGCCTTCAACACCGGCGAGAGCTACAGCCGCTGGGTCAGCGGCAACGCCACCATCGCCGCCGGCACTGTCATCCGCTTCAGCGCGGTCGACCTCACCACCCTGTCCGCCTCTGCCGGCACGCTGTCGCGCCAGACGGTCGCCAGCAGCTCCAACTGGGGCATCTCCAACAGCAACGAAGTGCTGTACGCCTACCTCGGCAGCAGCGCCACGGCGCCGACGACCTTCCTGAGCGCCATCACCAACGGCAGCTTCACTGCTGACGGCAGCATTGCCGGCACCGGCCTGACCGAGGGCCTGAACGCCATTCGCCTGAACAAGAACGCCACGAGCACGACGCCCGACTTCGGCCAGTACAACGGCGCCCGCATCGGTCAGGCCAGCTTCGCCGGCTACAAGGCGCTGGTCGGCAATGTCGACAACTGGACTGTCGACACGACCAATGGCACCTACACCAGCACCGTGCCCAACACGATGGCCTTCAGCGTCACGGCCGTGCCTGAACCCGAGAGCTATGCACTGATGTTGACCGGCCTGCTGGCCGTTGGCGCAGCGGCGCGTCGCCGTCGAGGTTAAGCCCCTCGTCCAAGGAATACCTTGGCCGATCCCCCGAGGGGACGGTGATGCTTGCGGCGTTGAGCCGCAAGCACATCACCCTGGCGGGCCGGCTTGGGAGCGGCCCTGCGCTCGGCCCGAAATGCGCTGTACCTCGGCGCCCTTCGGGGCGCTTTGTCGTTCAGACCAGCGAGCGGTGCAGGCGGATCTCTTCGATGCGTGCGCCGCCGACTTCCGTCGTGCGGGCGCTGCCCAGCTCGCGCTTGAAGCCGGCCAGCTCAAAAAAGCGCAGCGCGCGTTCGTTGCGCAGGTAGCACCACAGCGTCGCCTTGGTGCAGCCTTCTTCCTGAAGGCCGTCGCGCGTGGCATCCCACAGCGCCAGGCCAACTCCCTTGTCCCAGTGGACCGGGTCGGCAAACAAGGCCCAGACCTCGCCGACCGTGGCAGGCGTGCCCTTGTCGCGCGAACGGTCGAAGCCGGCGAAGCCCATGACCTTGTTGTCCAGATGGGCGACGACAACCTGCGGCTCGCAGAGGTCGATGGCTTCACGCCAGAAGGCCTGGCGCTTCTGCACCGACATCGAATCCAACGCGGCCGCCGGCAGCAAGGCCTTGTAGGCATCCTGGCTGGAGGCGACGTGGATCTCGGCGATGGCCTTGGCATCGCGCAGGGTGGCGGGGCGAACCTGGATCACGGACATGGAACTTTTGGGCAATAGCACGGGGACGAAAGGGCGAGATTGTCTTTGCCCAAAGCCACGAGCAGGGGCCTTGACAGAATTTATTCCTGCATTCAAGCAGTCATTCTTTGCACGGATTCCAGCGACTTCACATGCTCGACCAGACCGCGTCTCAGCCAGCGCAGCGGCGTGCGCTGCAACTGGGCCAGCAGCGCATGGTCGACCTCGGCATCCCCCAGGTCCAGCGCGAAGCGGCCGGCGATCTCGGCCCGCACCTTCAGCAGCAGCTCAGCCGTCACGCGTGCATCGGCCATGGCGCGGTGGGCGCGGCCGCTGAAGCGCAGGTCATGGAATCGCACCAGCGAGCCCAGCGAATGGCTCTTAGCCTCGGGCCACAGCCGGCGTGACAGCAGCACGGTGCAGGCGAACTCATGCGCCGGGTCGGGGTCGATGCAGGCGCGCGCCATCTCGGCCTGCCAGAAGCCCCGGTCGAAGGATGCGTTATGCGCCACCAGCGGGCAGCCCTCGGTGAAGCGGGCCAGATCGCGCATGACTTCGGTCGAGTCCGGCGCGCCGGCCAGCATCTCGTTGCTGATGCCGGTCAAGGCCTGGATGTAGGGCGGCACCCAGGCGCCGCTGTTCATCAGGCTGCTCCAGCTGTCCACCACCGTGCCGCCGCGCACGAGTACGGCCGCGATCTCGGTGGCCCGCCCGCCGCTGGTGGGCCCGAGGCCGGTGGTCTCGAAGTCGATGACGGCGATGGTTTCCATCAAGACGCTTTTCTCAAGACTGCTTGGGTAGGTGCTTGACCGGGTGCTTGACGGCGTTCATCGCCAGCTTGCGCTCCACAGCGGCGTCCAGATCCACACCACCGTGGTCGGCAATCTGCACGAGGTAGAGCAGCACGTCCGACAGCTCCTCGCCGAGATGGCGGCGCTGGTCTTCGGTGAGATTCAGGGATTGCTCGGGCGTCAGCCACTGGAAGATTTCCAGCAGCTCGGCGGCTTCGACCGTCATGGCCATCGCCAGGTTCTTGGGGGTCTGGTAGGGCTGCCAGTCGCGCTCGTCGGCGAAGTGGCGCAGCCGCTGCTGGAGGGTCTGAAAGTCCATGCCAAAGTGTCCGATGTATTTCTAAATGGTCTTGAAGATTTCAAGGTAGTGGTCGTAGTAGAGGGCGGCCTGCGCTGTGGACAAGCGCAAAAAATCGTTTTGCAACAAGCGCTTGGCTAACCCACAAGCCTGTGCACCAGGCCCGGTACGGCGGCGTTCGCGTTTGGGTACAACTTGGCCGATCGACCTCGGCCTGTGGATATCCCATCGGTTGTCCCATATCCATCCACAGACTTGCCCGGCTCTGCCAAGACTTGCTTAGAGGCTGCAACCTAAAGTGGTCTGCGGACCCTTCCAGAGCCCGTCCGCGTTGTTTCTTTACTCACCATCAGGGGAAAAACGAACGACCGTTCTAAAAAGCTGCGGCTAGAGTGGCTCTCCCCGAATTTCGTGCGACTGCCCCCGAGCTGTCGCCTAGGAGACAACATGAAACCCTTCCTCACCCGGATCGCTGCGGCCTCGGCCGCGCTGTTGGGCGGCCTGCTTGTGGCGGGCTGCGGCGGCGGCGGTGCGACCGCAGACACGACGCCCAAGGTTTCCATCACCTCGGTCAAGGTCTTCGGTGACAGCCTGCAGGACAGCGGCACCTTCGGCTACAAGTTCACCGTCCAGGCCGCCAGCAACCCCATCTACGTCGAGCGCATCGCGGCCAACTACGGCCAGACGCTGTGCAACTTCTTCACCTTCACCGGCACCACCTTCGCGGTGAACACGGCCAAGACCGGCTGCACCAACTTCGCCATCGGCGGCGGGCGCATCACCTACACCGGAGCCGGTGGCGCGGCCAACCCGCTGAACGTGGGCACGCAGATGGCCACCTATGCCGCAGCAGGCAGCTTCACGGCCACCGACCTGGTCATCATCGACGGCGGCGGCAATGACTCGGCCGACCTCGTCGGCGCCTACCTGAACATTCCCAAGGACGCTGCTACGGCGTTCAAGGGCCTGCTCGGCACGCTGCTGACGCCGACCCAGATCGGCACCGCGCTGGCCGGCGGCGCCTCGACGACCGCCGCGATCGGTGGCACCTACATGACGGCGCTGGCCGACAAGTTCTCTGGCCAGATCAAGGCCAGCGTGCTGGACAAGGGTGCCACCCGCGTCGTCGTGCTGAACATCCCCGACATCACCTTCACGCCGCGCTTCCAGATGGTGCTGGACAGCATCGCTGCAGCCAGCGGCGGCGGCACGGCAGGCGCTGCGGCGCGCGCCCAGTCGCAGGCGCTGTTCCAGGGCTGGATCTCGGCCTTCAACGCCCAGCTCGCCGCCAAGCTGGCCGGCAACGACGGCGTCATCCTCATCGACTTCTACAAGGCCTTCCAGGACCAGGTCGCCACGCCGGCCCAATTCGCGCTGACCAACGTGAGCACACCTGCCTGCCCCATCACGGGCGTGGGCGGCGATGGCCTGCCGACCTACACCTTCCAGACCTGCACGGACACTGCCCTGTCTGCCAAGGCCGGCACGACCAGCGCCGATTGGTGGAAGAGTTATGCCTTCTCCGACAGCTTCCATCCCACGCTCTACGGCCACCAGCTGACGCAACAGCTCATCGCCAAGTCGCTGGCCATCAAGGGCTGGCTCTAAGCCGCGGCCCCTCTTCGGAGACAACCCATGAAAACCAAGCTCCTCCTCGGTGCCACGTCCGCATTGGCCACCCTGCTTGCCGCCGGCAGCGCTTCGGCGCAATCGGCCGGCAGCTTCATCGTCTACGGCGGCGCGGCCCAGATCAGCCCGCAAGTCGAAAGCGGCGACCTCACCGCGCCCAGCCTGGCCGGTACCAAGGTCGACGTGAAGAAGGCCAGCTCCTTCGTCGGCGGCATCACCTACTTCTGGACCGACAACATCAGCATCGACTTCCCCGTCGCGCTGCCCTTCAAGCATGACGTCGTCGGCGCGGGCGCCATCGAGGGCACCGGCAAGCTCGGCACGGTCAAGTCGCTGCCGATGACGCTGCTGGCCCAGTACCGCTTCGGGGACGCCAACAGCGCCTTCCGCCCCTTCGTCGGCGCGGGCCCCACCTACGGCTACTTCTTCAAGCCCAGGGCCACGGCCACGCTGTCCGGCATCACCGGCGGCTCGCCCGCCAACCCGACCACGCTGTCCATGAAGAGCCGCCTGGGCGCGACGCTGGAACTGGGTGCTGCCTACAACGTCACCAAGGACTGGTCTGCCAGCCTGTCGGTCACCAAGACCTTCATCAAGACGACGGGCAGCCTGTCGACGGGCCAGACCATCGAGACGACGCTGGACCCGGTGTCCATCAAGTTCGGCGTGGGCTACCGGTTCTGAACCGCGTTCGGACGCACGCTTGAAAGAGGGAGCCCACGGGCTCCCTTTTGCTTTTTTGGCATGCAAGCTGCTTCGAGCCTGGGCAAGGAGCGCCCGTCCATGATTCGATACCTCGCAAACCTGGCCAAGGGCAAGATGGTGCTGTGGTGCTATCTGATCTGGTACTGCGCGACGGTGGCCTTCCACTTCGACCCGTCGTGGCGCCTCTGGCTGAATTCGGCGGGCATCAGCGTCGTCATCGGCATTGCGCTGATGCTTAGCGTGGCGCAGGGGCCGGCGCGCAGGCCGGACGGCTGGCAGACCTTCCGGCTGTTCGCGATGCCCTTCTGCGTGTCGAGCTTTTCCTCGTTGATCAAGGGCCAGGGCTTCTTCCTCTTCCTGCCCCCGCGCGCGGTCGAACTGGCGGCGGCGCTGCTGGGCTGTGCCGGCTTCCTGGCACTGGTCTGGCTCGTCAAATGGCGTTGCCGCTGTCAGGTTGCGCCGGGGTCGTGCGACTCAGCGGTATGAAGCTGCTGTCCCTGTTGCTAGCGCTGGCCATGCCCGCCGTCTCATTTGCCCAGACCTGCCCCGCCGCCACCGTGCAGAGCGGTGCCGCCGTGGCGCGCGTCGTCGAGCTCTATACGTCGGAGGGCTGCTCCTCCTGCCCGCCGGCCGACCACTGGCTGAGTTCGCTCAAGGGCCAGCCCGGTGTCATCACGGCGGCTTTCCATGTGGACTACTGGAACGGCCTGGGCTGGCCGGACCGCTTCTCCAGCCCGGCCCTCACCGAGCGGCAGCAGCAGGGCGTGGGCGTCAACGGCGCGCGCCAGGCCTACACGCCGCAGATCGTCGTCAACGGGCGGGACTGGCGCGGTGCCCGCCTGCTGCCGCCCTCGGCCGAGCCCGCCCGCGTGAAGCTGGGTTGGGCACGCCTGGCCAGCGGTGAGTTGCGTCTCAGCGCCGAGGCGCTGGCCGGCGCGCCGGAGCGCATCCAGCTCTGGTGGGTGCGCGTGGAAGATGGCCACCAAAGCCGCGTGCGCGCCGGCGAGAACCGCGGCGAGACGTTGAACCACGACAGCGTCGTGCGCGAGTACGCTCGGCTGCCGGCCTGGGATGGCCGGGCGCGCGGGGAGTGGACCGTGCCTGTCAGCGCGGGAGAGGCAGGGCATGCCAGCCGCTGGATTGCGGTGGCGAGCGATGCGCGCAATGGGACGGTGCTGCAGGCGGTGGAAATCGGCTGCTGATCTCCTTTTCTCCGACACGCGACGGCGCGGCGGAGGTTCAGACTGGTGGCCGCCACTGCATTTGCACCGCCATGCATTCACGCCATCTGATGCCGCTGCTGACCATTGCCACCGCCCTGTCCGCCTGCAGCAGGACCGAACCGCCTCCCGCGGCGCCGCCCGTACAGGCAGCACCGGCGATGGCGGCCGCGTCCACCTCCGAAGACGCCGGGCCCTGGGTCGGCCGCTGGCAGGGGCCTGAAGGCACATTCCTGGACATTGCTGGCGGGCCTGGCACCTATCGCGTCACCGTGCAGAACCTCGACGGCCCGCGCAGCTTCGACGCCAAGGCAGGCAGTGCCACGCTGACATTCGTGCGGGACGGCGTCATCGAAACCGTCCGGCCGGGCAATGGCGTCGACACCGGCATGAAGTGGCTGGCTGACAAGCGCGACTGCCTGATCGTGAAAGCGGGCGAGGGCTATTGCCGGAGCTGAACCGCCGCTGAGGCACTTGGTGCCTCCATGGCAGAGCACGAGGCTGCCGGGCGTTCATATTCCCCCGCAGATCTGCGGCAGCAGCGAAGGCGTCGCGGCACACTCCGGCTTCCTTTTCCCTGGAGTGAGCGATGTTCAAGAAGCTGGCCTCCGAGGCGCTGGGCCTCAGCGACATCGGCGTCATCGTGCCCGCTGCCGACTTTGGCAAGGTCGATGCCGACGACTACCTGTTCAGCGAGGACGGCGAGAAGATCTTCTTCCTCACCAAGTCCAAGAAAGACGAGTACTGCTTCACCAACCTCGCGCTGGTGCATGTCGACGGCGACTCGGCGGCCTCGTCCAAGCGCGTCATCAAGCGCTACGAAAGTTAGCCTTCATGTCGGACCAACAAATCACCGCCGCGCTTTTGCGTGAGATTCAATCGCGAGTTGATCGCGCGACTGCGGGACCATGGAAGTCCTTTGTTGAAGGGCGCGATCACACATCTGGCTCGAGTTTCATTCGAACCGGTGGCGATGACATTGAACTGAGCGGCGCCACAGACGAAGACCAAGACTTCATTGCTAGTTCTCGGCAAGACATCCCGCTTCTTTTGGCGGAGATCTATCGCTTGCGGGAGGCTGTGAAATGAGCGTTGCTCTGGGCACCGGCCTCTGTTTGAGCTGGCTCTCTGCCAGCGCCGTGCCAGTGGCGCCGGACCTGAGGGCTAACTTTTCGCTCGAGCCGACTCGCGTCGGAAAGCCGCCGCTCGCGGCGCAGCTTCAACGTTAAGCAGACAAGGAGAGACCATGACTGGCGAAGTTGAGAAACGTGCAAAGCTGGCGCTTGACGCAATCCGGAAAGCGTATGGAACAGAGGTGGGCGAGTTCAGCACCACCATGTTCGTCGAGCATCATCTAGAGGAACTTCCTCAGGACTATTGGCAAGAGCGCACAGGCACTGCCTCACCGGCCCCGGCTGCGGTACTCGCGCTACTTGAGCTCAAGTCCAACTGGGGCGAGAGTGACATCGAGAACTTTGACTTTTCACTCCCTGGCGACGTAACAGACTATGTTCTATCCGCCCGCTTTGACGGCGCCGGAGAGATCGATGAAATCTCAATGGAGAGTTGATCGTGCGTCTGCCTAACAATTCATTCAAGCCGAACCCGCTTCGCGGCTCGGCTTAAATCAGGCGCTACGCAATCCCCACCACCTTGTGCATCTGCACCGACAACCGCCACTGCGGATGCGCCATGCAGTAGGCCACCGCCGCCTTGGTGTGTTCGCGTTGCAGCACCGAGTCCATGGGCTGCAGGAAGAAGTTCTGGAAGTCCAGGCCGGCAAACCGCTCGGGCTGGGCCAGCGGCTGCGGGTAGACCAGCTTCAGCTCGTGGCCTGAGGTCAGCACCAGCGGCGCGTCGGCCTTGGGGCTGACACAGATCCAGTCCAGCCCCGGGGGCGCGGGTTGCGTGCCGTTGGTCTCCACGGCGATCTCGAAGCCGCGAGCGTGCAGGGCGTCGATCAGGGGCGTGTCCAACTGCAGAAGCGGCTCGCCGCCGGTACAGACGACGTAGGGGCGACCGCCGCCCGGCCAGGCCGCGGCAATCGCATCCGCCAGCGCATCGGCGGTCGCGAACTTGCCGCCGCCCTCGCCGTCCGTGCCGACGAAATCGGTGTCGCAGAAGGTGCAGACCGCCGCCGCGCGGTCCTGCTCGCGGCCGGTCCAGAGGTTGCAGCCGGCAAAGCGGCAGAACACCGCCGCGCGCCCGGCCTGGGCGCCTTCGCCCTGGAGTGTGTAGAACAGCTCTTTGACTGAATACGTCATACGGGAATCAATTCTTCGGAGTCAGCGCGGCTGACGATGGCGCCGGAGCCGCGCGTCTCATAAAGGTCCACGCGGTCGATCTGCGGCAGCGCGCCGCCGCCTTCGCGCAGCACCCACGCTGCAATCGAGGCCACGTCGCCATCGGGCAGGCCGGCAATCTCGTACAGCGGGTGATGGTCCAGCCGCTTGAAGATCGGGTTGAACAGCGCCTTCACATCGCCAAAGTCCACCGTCCAGCCCATCACCTGGTCCAGCGGCGCGGCCAGGTGCAACCGCAGCGTGAAGGTGTGGCCGTGCGTGCCGGCCAGCGGGTGGCCGCCGGGCGCGTGGCGCAGCCTGACGGCGCTGTCCAGCGTCATTTCCTTCCAGATGCGATAGCTCTGGCCGTTGAAGTTGGCACCGCTCGATCCCGTCTCGTAGACCGTCACCCAGCTCAGCTCCGGCAGCGCGGGCTTGAGGCGCTCCCACAGCCAGGCCGAGACGTTCTCGCTGGTCGGATTGGCGAGACCGGCGATGTCGTTCAGGCAGCGGTAGTTCAGTGCGAAGTGAAGCGGCGCCCAGACCTCGTCGAGGTGGTCGTAGTCGATGGACAGGTCGCGCTCGCCCAGGTCGGCGTTGGCATGCATGATGACTTCGAAGCCATGGCCGTGCATGCGGCCGCACTGGTGGCCCGCCGGCACATTGGGCAGCTGGTGGGCGGCCTGGAAGCGGTAGCGGCGCCAGACGTGGGCGTGGCCGGCGCCGTCCAGGTCCACACCGCTGTGCGCGGTGCTCTGCACGCCCACCTGGGCGATGCCGGGCACGTCGGCGCTCAGGCGGCTGCGCACCCAGCGGGCGAGGTTCTCGTCGGTGGGCTCGGCGAGGTGGTCGTTCAGCAGCGCGTGGTCCAGCGGCGCGACGGCCTCGGCCATGCGGGCACGCAAGGCTTCGACCTCGCCACCCGGGAAAGCCGCCCAGCCACCGGGCAGCGCCGTGCGCACGGTGGCGAAATAGCTGTGCCCATGCAGGCCATGGCTGCGATGCGAGGCGGGCAGGGCGGGAATGCGGCAGGCCGACTCGAAGCCGGCCGAGGCACAGTGCAGGACTGAAACTGACATGCCCCGATTGTCGCGCTGGCCTTTCGCCCGGTGCTTGACTTGAAGTGGGCTTGAGCTTTTAGCCTCCATTCCCATGATCCTTTCCGACGTGCCTTCCGACGCTTTCCAGAGCCTCTTCGCCCCCGGCCGCCGCGCCGCCTGCGTGGGTGCCATTGCGCTGATCTCCATGCTGGCCTTCGAGTCCATTGCCGTCGCCACCGCCATGCCGGCCGTGGCCGAGGCGCTGGACGGCCTGCCGCTGTACGCGCTGGCCTTCGGCGCGACGCTGGCCACCTCGGTCATCGGCATGACCGCCGCCGGCCAGCTGTGCGACAAGCGCGGGCCTTACAGCGCCTCGCTGGTCGGGCTCGCGGCCTTCCTGCTCGGCTTGCTGCTGGCGGGCTTCGCGCCGTCCATGACCGTGCTGGTGATCGGCCGCGCCTTGCAGGGCCTGGGCAGCGGCGTGCTGGGCGTGGCGCTGTACGTGGGCGTTGGCAAGGTCGTGCCGGCGCCGCTGCATCCCAAGCTGTTTGCGATGTTCGCGGGTGCCTGGGTGTTGCCGGGGCTGGTCGGGCCGGCGCTGGCGTCGGGCCTGGTGCATCTGCTGGGCTGGCGCTCGGTGTTCCTGGCCGTGGCGGCGGCCGTGCCGGTGGCGGCGGCGGCGATGCTGCCGGCGCTCAAGCGTGCGGGCGGCGGCACCGGCGAGGCCTTGCGCTGGGGCGCGATGCGCTGGGCGCTGCTGGCCAGCGGCGGCGCGCTGATGCTGCATGGCGCCAGCCAGCAAAGCGGTGCCGGCGCGGGCCTGCTGTTCGCGGCCGGCCTGGTCGCTGCGTTGATGGCGGCGCTGCGCCTGTTGCCGGCCGGCACGCTGGTGGCAGCGCGCGGCCTGCCCAGCGTCATCCTGCTGCGCGGCTTCATCGCTGCGGCCTTCGCCAGTGCCGAGGCCTTCCTGCCGCTGCTGTTGACGCAGCGCTTCGGCTGGAGCCTGACGCAGGCAGGCATCGCGCTCAGCGCCGGCGCTGTGACCTGGAGCATCGGCAGCGCCGTGCAGGCGCGCGTGACCAACGATGCCGCCCGGCGCCGGCTGCTGCCCACGGGCTTTGCGGCGGCGGCGGGCGGCATCGCCGTCGTCATGGCGCCGGTCGCCTTCGCCGCGCTGCCGCACTGGCTGGCGCTGGCCGGCTGGGTGGGCGTGGGGCTGGGCATCGGGTTGTCGTTCCCGATGCTGTCGGTGCTGCTGCTCAAGCTGTCGCCGCCCTCCAGCCAAGGCAGCAACACGTCGGCGCTGCAACTCAGCGACGCCCTCGTCAGCAGCGCCGCGCTGGCCGGCGCGGGCCTGCTGTTCAACCCCGTCACGCGCCAGGTACTGCCGGTGCTGTTGATGGCCTTCGCGCTGGCCGCCCTGGCCGCGGTGGTCAGCCCGCGGGCCTTGCAGCGGGCGAGCTGAAAGCGCTTTCCCGTGGTGGCACACTGCGGCCACTTCGATGGGAGGGCGCATGGGTTTCGTGACGACGCGCACGCTGGCGCGGGACTACGACGTCATCGTCGTCGGCTCGGGCGCCGGCGGCGGCCAGGCGGCCTACACGCTGGCGCTGGAAGGCGTGAAGGTGCTGATGCTGGAAGCCGGCCGCCATTACGACTTCCGCACCGAGACGCCGATGTTCCAGACCAGCGCCGACGCCCCGCTGCGCGGCGCCAGCACGCCGGACAAGCCCTTCGGCTTCTATGACGCGACGGTGGACGGCGGCTGGCAGGTGCCGGGCGAGCCCTACACGCAGGCCTCCACGGACCCGGCCGAACGCTTCGATTGGTGGCGCGCGCGCATGCTGGGCGGGCGCACCAATCACTGGGGCCGCATCTCGCTGCGCAACGGCCCCTACGACTTCAAGCCCTACAGCCGCGATGGCCTGGGCTTCGACTGGCCCATCGGCTACGACGACCTCGCGCCCTATTACGACAAGGTCGAGATGCTGATTGGCATCTACGGCAGCAACGAGGGCCTGGAGAACACGCCCGACTCGCCCGCCGGCTGCCTGCTGCCGCCGCCGGCCATGCGCGTCGGCGAGCGCCTCATCAAGCAGCATGCGGCCAGGCTCGGCATCCCGGTCGTGCCCATCCACCGCGCGGTGCTGACGAAGAAGCTGGACGACGCCCGCATACCCGCCCTGCTGCACCCCGGCAACCCGCGCGCTCAAGGCCTGGTGGCCCGGGCCATGCGCGAGCGCGCCGCCTGCTTCTGGGCCACGCCCTGCGTGCGCGGCTGCTCCATCGGCGCCACCTACCAGAGCCCCGCCGTGCACCTGCCGCCGGCGCTCGCCAGCGGCAAGCTGGATGTGCTGTGCGACGCCATGGTCTACGAGGTGACGACGGCGAACGGCAAGGCCCGCGGCGTGCGCTTCGTCGACCGCACGACCGGCAAGCACATCGAGGTCAAAGCGCGCGCCGTCGTGCTCGCGGCCAGCGCCTGCGAGTCGGTGCGCATCCTGCTGAACTCCCAACCCGGCGGCCTGGCCAACAGCAGCGGCAAGGTCGGCCGCTACATCATGGACACCGTCGGCAGCGACCTGGTCGGCCAGGTGCCCCACCTGGAAGGCTTGCCGCCGCACAACGAGGACGGCGCCGGTGGCGGCCATGCCTATGTGCCCTGGTGGCTCTACTCCAGCCAAGGCCGCGACTGGCAGAGCAAGGGGCTGGGCTTCCCCCGGGGCTATCACATCGAGATCAGCACCGGCAAGCGCATGCCCACCTCGGGCACCGGCGCGGGCCTGGAGTGGCTCACGCAGGGCAGCTATGGCGCGCGCTTCAAGCAGGACGTGCGGCGGCTCTACGGCTCCTTCGTCTACCTGTCAGGCCGTGGCGAAATGATCCCCAACGAGCAGTCCTTCTGCGAGCTGGACCCGCAGGTCAAGGACCGCTTCGGCATCCCCGTGCTGCGTTTTCACTGGCAGTGGGCCGCGCACGAGACGCGCCAGGCCGCGCACATGCAGAAGACCTTCGCCGACCTCGTCACCGCCATGGGCGGCCGCGTGAACGGCGGCCCCGAGCTGGACGGCGCCAAGGCCATCGCGCCGGGCGGTTCCATCATCCACGAGGTGGGCGGCACGATCATGGGCGCGGACGCGAAGACCTCGGTCACCAACGGCTGGGGCCAGACCTGGGACGTGCCCAACCTCTTCCTGACCGACGGCGCGCCCTTCGCGTCCAACGCCGACAAGAACCCCACGCTGACCATCATGGCCCTGGCCTGGCGCACGGCAGACCACATCGTCGAGCGCCTGCGCCGAAAGGAACTCTGAGCATGGACCGCCGCGAAACACTGCAATGGATGCTGGCTGCCAGCGCCGCGCTGGGCGTGGAGCGGTCGGCCGGCGCCACGCCCGCCACGCGAAAAGTGAAGGGCTATGGCACCGACCCCAAGCTGACAAGGAGCTACCGCAGCGGCGCGCTGTGGCCGCTGACCTTCACGCCCGCGCAGCGCCGCTGCGCACAGGCGCTGTGCGGCTTCATCATCCCGGCCGACGCGCAGTCGCCCAGCGCGGCCCAGCTCCAGGTGCACCTGTTCATCGACGAGTGGATCAGCGCGCCCTACCCGGCCCAGAGCAAGGACAAAGCGCTCATCGTCACCGGCCTGGCCTGGCTGGACGCCGAGAGCGGCCGCCGCTTCGCCGGCCAGCGCTTCGACCAGCTCGGCGCCGCCCAGCAGGCACAGATCGCCGACGACATCTGCTGGGTCGACAAGGCGGCGCAGGCTTTTGCCGAGGCCGCGCTCTTCTTCGCGCGCTTTCGCGACCTGACCGCCGGCGGCTTCTATACGACGCCCGAGGGCAGCCAGGACCTCGGCTTCGTCGGCAATGTGCCGTCCGTCACCTTCGACGGACCACCTATTCACGTCCTCAAGATCGTTGGAGTTTCCTGATGCGCACAGCTTTCGTCCTCACGGCACTTGCCCTGGCCACCGCCGCCCACGCCGCCGACATGAACGCCCTCACCGGTGAAGAGAAAGCGACCGGCTGGCAACTGCTGTTCGACGGCAAGACGCTGGACGGCTGGCGCGCCAGCGACGCGCCTGGCAGCTTCAGCGTGAAGGACGGCGCCATCGTCGTGCGCGGCCCGCGCTCGCACCTGTTCTACGTCGGCCCCGTGCAGCAGCACGAGTTCAGGAACTTCGAGTTCAAGGCCGACGTGATGACCTTCGCCAAGGCCAACTCCGGCGTCTACTTCCACACCCGGTGGCAGGAGGTCGGTTGGCCCAATCTGGGCTACGAGGTGCAGGTGAACAACTCGCACAGCGACCTCAGCCGCACCGGCGGCCTGTGGGGCGTGCAGGATTTCCCGAAGGTCATCGCCGCCGACGGCACGTGGTTCACGCTGACCGTGCGCGTGGAAGGCAAGCACGTCACCACCTTCGTCGGCACCGAGAAGACGGCCGACTACGTGGAGGAATCGCCCATCGTGCGCAAGAAGGGCCTGGAGCAGCGCTTCCTTGCCAGCGGCACTTTTGCGTTGCAGGGGCACGACCCCGAGAGCGAGGTGCATTTCAGGAGCATCAAGGTCAGGGTCTTGCCCTGAGCGGGCGCGCTGGCGGCTCAAGCGAGCTTGCCGGCTCCGTGCTCGACCGGCAGGCCGGCTGAGGCCCAACCCTGAATGCCGGGCTTCAGATTGACCGCCTGGGCCAGGCCGGCCGCGTTCAGCAGGTGCGTACCCTTGGGGCCGATGGTGCGGCCATCGCCGCAATAGACCAGGATGGGCAGATCCCGCACGGCCAGCAGCGCGGCGGGGATGGCACTTTCCAGCTTGGACAAGGGTGCCAGCAAGGCGCCCGGGATGTGCCGCGCCTCGTAGGCCGCGCGTTCGCGCACGTCGACGACCCAGGCGCCCGCGGCCATCAGCGCCCTGGCTTCCTCGATGAGGACCTCCTCGACGTTGAATGCCGGCGCGCCGTCATGACCATCGGGCTTGGCGAACAGGTAGAGCGCTCCGGCGGCGATGGGTGCCCACATCAGCATTCGACGCATGGGATCGCCAGGAGTGACCGAGGAACGCATGCAACTCTCCCTGGAAGCCGGGGCCAAGCGTAGCAGCAGCCTGGGTGCGACCTAACGGAGTCAGCAAGCGTCAGCGGCGCTCACGCTGCATGAGCCGCCTGCGCGCCCACGGCAACACCGCCAGCCCCGCCAGCATCAACGCGTAGCTGGACGGCTCCGGCACCGGGGCGGTCATGAAACGGCCCGAGGCCGAGGTGTAGTGGACGCTTTCGGGCAAGTCCCAGCTGAAGCGCCCTGTGTGCGAGTAGTCGGCCACGGCGCCGCCTTCGGCGAAGGTCGTCAGCGATGCGTAGATGTAGAGCTTCAGCGACTCGCCTTGCCCGGGGAGCTGGAAGGTGTTGGTGATCTCGCGCGACTGGTTCTTGACGTCCAGGTAGGTCGCCGTGCGCCACCCTTCGGGGTTGGTGCCGATATAGAAGTAGCTGTAGGCCGAAGCGCCGCTCCACCACTTGCCGCGCGTCGTCGTGCCGTTGACGGACCAGTGCCAGGGGATCGCGATGCCCTCGATGTCCGCGCCGCCCTCCAGCGTGATCGTGTCGTGGTACCAGACCTCGGCGCTGGTGCCCCAGTTGCAGGACACCATGTCCGGCCGGCAGCCCTTGGGCAGCGTCGGGTTGTTGCTGGACCAGGCATAGGCGTGCAGCGAGCCGTCGATGAGCGACGCGCTGCCCACCGCCTTCACGTTCACATTGGCATAGCTGTTGGTGGCGGCGGCCTGGCCGAGGCCGCCCGTCGTCGAGCCGCCGGCCGACGCAAAGACGCCGGTGGTGCCGAAGGGTTGGCGCGCGGCCAGCGCGGTCAGCGAGGTGGAGGCCAGCAGCAGGGAGATCAGGAGCGGTTTCATGTCGGTGTGTGGATTGGGTTTCGAACGGGCCGCAGTGTGTTTTTGCGGCCTGCTGTCACACATCGCCCGTGAAGAGCCATGGCCCCGGTCCGCGCGCATGGCTCTTCGCGGGCGATGCGCCGCCGGCCCCTGCGGCCGACGATGCCGGCCATCCCACCTGCAACGCTCGACGGCCATGACCTCCTCTCACCCTCGCACCACACTGCTCACCTTGCTGGTCGCGCTGGCCGGCTTTTGCCTGCTGGCCGACCGCGCCCAGGCGCAAGCGCAGCAACGCCGCCTCGTGCTCGACATTGAGCTGCAGCGCCAGGGCCCCGTGCAGGCAGGCGCCGACCGAGGCGAGCAGAAGCTCAGCCAGCGCTGGCAGCTCAGCGCCCTGCTGCAAAGCGACGGCGCGCCCATCCCCTACAACCCGCTGGACCCGGAGGACCACCGCCGCCAGCTGCAGGCCGCGCAATCTGCCCAATCCCAGGCCCAGCGCATGGCCACCGCAGCGACTATGGCGCCCATGCCCGATGTGGCTGCCATGCAGGCCAAGGCCCAGGCCTTGATGGCCCGCTGCGGCCAGGACAGCGCCTGCCTGATGCGCGAGGCCTCGGCCCTCACGGCGGCCACGATGCCCGCCTCGACCCAGGGCCGCCTGCAGGCCTACGGCAACGCCGCTGCCGCCTGCGAACGCCAGCCCGCCGGCAAGCCCCGCGAAGCCTGCCAGGCGAACGCCCGCCGCCAGGCCGGCGGCGGTGTCGACGCGCCAGAGGTCAGCGGCCCCGCCACGCCCTATCTGCTCTTCACCGGCGCGATGGCCTGCGGCCTGCAGTTGACGGCCAGGCTGGACGACCATGTGCAGGGCCGCTTCAACGACGTGCAAGGCGTCGTCAGCTACACCGAGACCGCCCAGGGCAGCGAGACCCGCCGCGACGACCTGCCCTGCCCCACGCTGCAGGCCGTGCTCGACACCCGCAACGGCCGCGTCTGGACGGCGCTGAGCCTGGTGCCGCAGGACGTGCAGGGGGTGCAGACGCGCGAGGAAACCAACCGCCGCGCCCAGCGCCACGAGGGCCGCATCGGTCTGCGCTGGATGGAGGCCCAGGCCTGGCTGCAGCAGCGACTGGTGCAGCTCAGCTCAGAGGGCCAGGATCAGGCTCGCCTGCCGGCGGGAGCCGGTGGTCAGGCCGAGATCAAGATGAAGTGGAGCTTTCGGCCTGCCTGAGCGGCGGCGTCACGCGCCCGGCGCCCTCGTGTCCGTCACCCGCCGCCCACGCCGCGAGGCAGCGGCGCGCAGATGCACCAGCGACTCCACGCGCTTGAGCAGGTCACGGTCGTTCCAGGGCTTCTTGAAGATGCCGTAGACGCCTTCGATCTGGCCCACGCGGCCGTGCAGCTCGTCGTGGCCGGTGATGGCGATGACGGGCAGGTCCTCGGTGGCCAGGCTGCCGTGCACGTCGGCGATCAGCTCGAAGCCGTCCTTGTTGGGCATCTCGAGGTCGGTGATGAGGACGGCGATCTCGGGCTGGGCTTCCAGCGCGGCCGTGGCCTCGTTGCCGTCATTGACCTGGAGCACGACGAAACCGGCGCCTTCCAGCAGGCGCTTGAGCTTGGTGCGCACGACCGCCGAGTCGTCGGCGATGAGCACGGTGGCCGGGCCCTCGGGAACGACCGGCGCCGGGGCGGCCGGCGGCAGCATGGGCGTGGGCGCCGTGACGAAGGCGCTGGACATGGTCGGCCCGGTGCCGGGAAAGCCCGGGATGGGCGGCAGCACGACGGGCGGCTGGGCCGCGCGGGGCCGGCGGCCCTGGGGCGGCAGCGGCGGCGGCGTGTACTCGCGCGGCGGGCGGTAGTCGTCACGCTTGAAGGCGGCAATGAGCACGATGATGGCCAGCGGTATCGCGATCAATACCGGCATCAGATAGGCGCCCAGCAACTCCTGCAACTCGTGAAACATCGACTCCATCCCTGGGGTGTGTGAGCGGGGAGCCTATCACCCGCCACCGGTGCCCACCACCGAGGAAAGCCGGCGTTCTGCCGGAATTGCGCGTTTTTAATCCGTGCCGAGCGCCGGGCCGCCCCAAGCCGGCACGCGGGCGATGTGCGGGCGGCTCAATGCCGCACGCATCGCCGTCCCCACGGGGGACCGACCGGGCTTGCCCGCGTTCAGCGCGGCAAGACCGGGCGAGGGGCTCAGTTGGTTATGCAGCTGCGCCCCGTGACGAGGCAGCGCGCATAGCCCGGGTCGTTCTTCAGCAGGAACATCGCGCGGGCGACGACCGCCTGGTCGGCCTGATCGGCAAACACGCCGTCCACGCCCAGCTCGTAGAAGGCCAGGTACTCGTTGACCGCGCTGCCCTTGTAGTCGCTGGCCAGGCGCTTCTGCTCGCTGCGGAAGGTGTAGGGGTGCACCATCAGGCCCAGCTTGTGCGCGTTGGCGACGATGTCGGTGGCGGGCAGCAGCTTGCGGTCGCGCTCGTCGACCAGGCCGTCGCCGGTCACATCGGCGCAGCCACCGCCGGCGGCCACCGTCCTGCAGGCGCTGGGCAGCAGGTAGACCTTCCAGGGGCCGACGCCGTCGGCATAGGTGCGCACCTCGGCCAGGCCGGCGGGTGTCAGCAAGTCCTTGAACAGGCCGGCGCGGCCGGACACCACCCAGTCATACGGCTTGTCATAGGGCTTGTTGAAGGCCAGGCTGCCGTCGGCGTTGATGTCGTCGGCGTCCACCAGCTGTACCAGGCGCAGGCTGGACTTGCTGCGCAGGTATTTCAGGTTGGCCGTCTCGAAGGACTGCACGATGACCGGCGCGCCCCGGTGGTTCCAGCCGGCGCGGGTCAGCACATGCAGCAGGCGGTCTTCCAGCGCCAGGCCGAGTTGCTGGTGGTAGGTCGGGTGCTTGGTTTCGGGGTAGATGCCGATGCGACGGCCTTCCTCGGCCGACTTGCGCTTCACGAAGGCGATGACCTCCTCCAGCGTCGGGATCTCGAACTGGCCGTTGAACGACGGGTCGCGGTCGGCCAGCGGCTGGATGGCGCGCAGCGTCTTGATCTCGGCCAGCGTGAAGTCGCTGGCGAAGAAACCCACCTCGGGCACGCCGTCGACGACCGCCGTGCGCTTGCGCGACGCGAACTGCGGCAGCGAGGCGACGTTGGTCGTCGCGATCAGATTGGGCTCGTGGCGGGCGATCAGGTGCCCGTCCTTGGTGGCGACGAGGTCGGGCTCGACATAGTCGGCGCCCATGGCGATGCCCAGCGCGTAGTTCTCCAGCGTGTGGTCGGGCAGGTAGCCGGTGGCACCACCGCGGTGGCCGATGACCAGCGGCGCGTTCTCGGCGCGGGCGCGCGAGTGGTCGTGGGCCAGCGAGGGCTTGGTGATGGCCAGCGAGGCCACGGCGAGCAGGCAGACGCCGGCCCAGCGAAGGGGTTTGGACATGCGATGACTCCAGTCAGTCGAATGCCGCAGGCTAGGCAGGGGCGGTGACAGCGCCGTGACCCAACGGCTGCGGGCACCCCCTAACTTGCTGTCAGAACGTCAAGATGAAGCAGGCGCCGCCGCCCGGCCGCTTGGCGTGGCGCACGGTGCCGCCCAGGCCGTGCACCAGCTGGCGCACAACGGCCAGGCCCACGCCGCTGCCGCCTTCGCGCGTGGTGAAGAAGGGCGTGAAAATGCGTTGCTCCAGCCCCGTCGCGACGCCCGGGCCGTTGTCGGCCACGGTCAGCCGCAGGCGCGCGCCACGGCTCAGGCGGGCGTCGATGCTGAGCCTTGGCGCGGGCCGGCCGGCGCAGGCCTGCAGCGCGTTCTGCGCCAGGTTGATCAGCACCTGTTCCAGCTGGGCCGCGTCGGTGCGCAGGGCCAGGCTCTCGGGCTCGACCGTCACGTCCACGCCACCGCCCGCAGTGGCCCAGGCCGGTGCCAGCAGGCGCTGCACCGCATGCAGCAGGGAGCTGAGCGGCACGTCGGCCAGCGTCGGCGCGGGCGGCTGGCTGACGCTGCGATAGCGCTCCACAAAGCCCTGCAGATGCGCCGCCCGTCGCGCCAGCGCCGCCAGCGCCGCCTGCAGCTCCTCGTGCTCGCCCGCCTCCAGCAGCGCCGGGGCGCTGGCGGCCAGCGACGCGATGGGCGTCAGCGAATTCATGATCTCGTGCGTCAGCACCTGCACCAGCTGGCGCCAGGCGACGAGCGTCTCGGTCTCCAGCTCCGACTCGATGGGCGCCAGCGCCGCCAGCCTCCAGGCCTGGCCTTGCACCGTCAGCGCGGACACGGCCAGCACCGCGCGCTCCTGGCCGTGCTCGGTGGGCAGCGTGACGACGCGGCGGCCCGGTTCGGCGTCCAGCAGCGCGAGCAGGGCCGCGGGTTCGACGGCGCGGCCGGGCGCGATCAGGCGGCGGGCGGCGGCGTTCAGCGC
>NZ_JBGCUM010000025.1:0-18592 GCF_054177665.1 Roseateles sp. P5_E8
AACGGGTCTCGTGGGCTCGGAGATGTGTATWAGAKACAGTCCGCGACATGCAGAAGACCATCGTCACCGGCGTGGAAATGTTCCGCAAGCTGCTGGACCAAGGTCAAGCGGGCGACAACGTCGGCATCCTGCTGCGCGGCACCAAGCGTGAAGACGTCGAGCGCGGCCAAGTGCTGGCCAAGCCCGGCTCCATCAAGCCCCACACCCACTTCACGGCAGAAATCTATGTTCTGTCCAAGGAAGAGGGCGGCCGCCACACGCCGTTCTTCAACAACTACCGTCCCCAGTTCTACTTCCGCACGACGGACGTGACCGGTGCCGTGGAGCTGCCGAAGGACAAGGAAATGGTCATGCCTGGCGACAACGTCGGCATCACCGTGAAGCTGATCGCGCCGATCGCCATGGAAACCGGCCTGCGTTTCGCCATCCGTGAAGGCGGTCGTACCGTCGGCTCGGGTGTCGTCGCCACGATCCTCGCGTAAGTAGTTTTAGGCCGCAGGGGCATAGCTCAATTGGCAGAGCGTCGGTCTCCAAAACCGAAGGTCGGGGGTTCGAGACCCTCTGCCCCTGCCAACAGTCGCTGATCACGACGGTTGGTTTTCCCGGTAACAAGCATCGGCCCGCGAGAGCGATCTCGGCGGGCCTTGCTGCTGATGGCGACAAGCCAAACGCAGTGTCTGAATAACCGCCAGGAATCTTGAATTCCAGGTGGCATGTGAAAGTGAATTGATGGCGAATCCTCCCCAAGTCGAGACGGTGACCACCGGCGCCGACAAGGCCAAGTTGGCCGCTGCGGTGCTGTTGCTGGTCGGCGCACTGGTGGCTTATTACGGCTTGTCCAAGCAAGGCCCCTGGGTGCAGTGGGTCTCGCTGATCGTGCTGTTGGCCGCCGGTGTGGCGGCCTTCTTCACGTCCGAGCATGGCAAGGCGCTGATCGCCTATGGCCGTGATTCAGTGCGTGAAGTCAAGAAGGTGGTGTGGCCCTCGCACAAGGAAGCACGGCAGATGACTGCCTACGTGTTTGCCTTCGTCGTCGTCATGGCACTGTTCCTGTGGCTGACGGACAAGACGCTGGAGTGGGTGCTGTACGACCTGATCCTGGGCTGGAAGCGCTGAAAAGGAACGAGATGAGCGAAGAGCAAAACGTCGTAACCGCCGAGGCGCCTGCGGGTCTGCCCAAGCGCTGGTATGTCGTCCACGCCTACTCGGGTATGGAAAAGGCCGTCGAGCGCAATCTGCGTGAACGCATCGACCGCGCCGGCATGCAGGACAAGTTCGGTCGCATCCTGGTGCCGACCGAAGAAGTCGTCGAGCTGAAGAACGGCAAGAAGGCCGTCACCGAGCGCCGCTTCTTCCCGGGCTATGTGCTGGTCGAGATGGCTATGGACGACGAGTCCTGGCACCTGGTGAAGCACACGTCCAAGGTGACGGGTTTCGTCGGTGGCGCCAAGAACCGCCCGGCGCCGATCTCGGAAGCCGAGGTCATGAAGATCGTCAACCAGATGAAGGACGGCGTCGAGAAGCCCCGGCCCAAGGTCGAGTGGACGGTCGGCGAGGTCGTGCGCGTCAAGGAAGGCCCCTTCACCGACTTCAATGGTTCGGTCGAGGAAGTCAACTACGACAAGTCCAAGGTGCGTGTGTCGGTCACGATCTTCGGCCGCGCAACGCCGGTGGAGCTCGACTTCTCGCAGGTCGAAAAGGTCTAAAGACGCAGTCTTTAGACCTTTCGCCGGAGGGCCGCCGGCCCGAAGGCAGAAGGTCCAAATAGAATCGCGGGTTTGGTCGGCGTCCCTCACGTCGGCCCGTAGTCAGTCCGCAACGAGATGCGGACAAGAGGAGCAAAGGTAACCAGTCCTTTGCGTTAGCACTCAGGTGTCATGGCTTTGCCGCCAGGGCACTGATTGGAGAGAAATATGGCAAAGAAAATTGTCGGCTTCATCAAGCTGCAAGTCGCGGCAGGCAAGGCTAACCCCTCGCCGCCGGTCGGTCCCGCGCTGGGTCAGCGTGGCCTGAACATCATGGAATTCTGCAAGGCGTTCAACGCCCAGACTTCGGGCGCTGGCTTCGAGCCGGGCATGAAGCTGCCGGTGGTCATCACCGCGTTCGCAGACAAGAGCTTCACCTTCGTCATCAAGTCGCCCCCGGCGACCGTGCTGATCAAGAAGGCCGCCAAGATCGAAAAGGGCTCGCAGCGCCCCCATCTGGACAAGGTCGGCAAGCTGACCCGCGCCCAGTTGGAAGAGATCGCAACGATCAAGACCAAGGACCTGACGGCCGCCAGCATGGACGCCGCAGTCAAGACCATCGCCGGCTCCGCCCGCTCGATGGGCATCATCGTGGAAGGGGTCTGACATGGCCAAGCTCACCAAGAAGCAAAAGGCGCTGGCTGGCAAGGTCGAGTCGACCAAGCTGTACGGCCTGACCGAAGCCCTGGACCTGGTCAAGAGCCTGGCCTCCGCCAAGTTCGATGAGTCCATCGACGTCGCCGTGCAGCTTGGCATCGATGCCAAGAAGTCGGACCAAGTCGTTCGTGGCGCCGTCGTGATGCCCAACGGCACCGGCAAGACCAAGCGCGTCGCCGTCTTCGCCCAAGGCGCCAAGGCTGACGAAGCCCGTGCCGCTGGTGCCGACGTCGTCGGCATGGAAGACCTGGCCGAGCGCGTCAAGGCGGGCGACATGCCCTTCGATGTGGTCATTGCCTCGCCGGACACGATGCGTGTCGTAGGTACCCTGGGTCAGATCCTAGGCCCGCGCGGCCTGATGCCTAACCCCAAGGTCGGCACCGTGACCCCGGACGTCGCCACCGCCGTTCGCAACGCCAAGGCTGGCCAGGTCCAGTTCCGCGTCGACAAGGCCGGCATCATCCATGGCACCCTCGGCCGTCGCTCGTTCGACACCGACAAGCTGGAAGGCAACCTGCGCGCGCTGATCGAAGCTCTGAACAAGAGCAAGCCGGCGTCGAGCAAGGGCATCTACCTGCGCAAGGTCGCCATCTCTTCGACGATGGGCGTCGGCGCCCGCGTCGAAATCGCGTCGATCAACGCTCAGGCCAACGCGGCCTGACGAGCGGCCGGGCCTTCATGGCCTGGCGCACTGAATCTGCTCGGAGCGAGTCTGGCTCCGGGCAACAAGATTGGTGGGGCGTCGTTCCGGTTCGCCGGAGCGGCGCGTCATCCAAGACCGTTGGTGGAGACCCCTTAAATCTCTGTTCTCAAGCAATTGAGGCGAGAACCAACGCAGATGGCGGTCCCGCTGAAGGGTTTGCCGTCCCGAGCCATCGGGGCGGGTTTCCTGACAGATGGTCGCTAATTCCCTGGCGCTCCCTAAGCCGCAAGGCCGAGAGAGCAAATGTGAGGAGTAGACCTTGAGTCTCAATCGCAACGAGAAGGCAGTCGTTGTCTCCGACGTCGCAGCGCAAGCTGCCAAGTCGCAGACGCTGGCGTTGGCCGAGTACCGTGGCCTCACCGTGGAAGCCTTGAACAAGCTGCGCATCACCGCGCGTGCCCAGGGTGTGTATCTTCACGTGCTGAAGAACACCCTGGCGCGTCGTGCTGTTGCCGGCACCCCGTTCGAAGCTGCTGCGGAGAGCATGGTCGGTCCGCTGATCTACGGCTTTTCCGAAGACGCTGTCGCGGCTGCCAAAGTCATCGCTGACTTTGCCAAGACCAACGACAAGCTCGTCATCAAGGGCGGCGCGTATGGCGGCAAGGCTCTGGACGTTGCCGGCGTGAAAGCGCTGGCCTCGGTCCCGAGCCGAGAAGTGCTGCTGTCGCAAATCGCTGGCCTGCTGCTGTCGCCGGTGCAACGCACCGCGGCCGTGCTGGCTGCCCTGGCTGCAAAGCGTGGCGAAGGCGCCGCTTCCACGGAAGCTGTTGCCGAAGAAGCCCCGGCTGCGGCCTGATCGACGAACTACGCGCCTAACGTCAAGTCACGCGCAATCAATCTGTTTTAAGGAAATTAATCATGGCATTCGATAAAGACGCTTTCCTGTCGGCTCTGGACAGCATGACCGTTCTGGAACTGAACGATCTGGTCAAGGCAATTGAAGAGAAGTTCGGCGTGTCCGCCGCTTCGATGGCTGCTGCCGGCGGCGGCGGTGGCGGCGGTGCTGCTGCTGCTGTTGTTGAAGAGAAGACCGAATTCAACGTCGTGCTGCTCGAAGCCGGCGCCCAGAAGGTTCAGGTCATCAAGGCCGTTCGCGAAATCACCGGCCTGGGCCTCAAGGAAGCCAAGGACCTGGTCGACGGCGCTCCGAAGAACGTCAAGGAAGCCGTGGCCAAGGCCGACGGCGAAGCCGCTGTCAAGAAGCTGGTGGAAGCCGGCGCCAAGGCAGAACTGAAGTAAAGATTTGGGGTTGGACCTGCGAAGCAGCTCCGACCCCACTGACTAGAAAAGGGGTTGCCTCTCAGGCTTCCCCTTTTTCGTCTTTCCGGGTTAATCCTGCTTGAGAACAGCTGAAAGCACTCGGCGCAGTATGATGCGCAGTTCTTTCAAGTGTTCTCTGATCCGACTGCAGAGAACCAGTTTGGTCGGACTTTGGTCAGCCCTTGTTGCGGGGCCAAAGTTGTCCGCCAGCGGTTGGTAGTGGCCAACCACCAAGCTAGGTAGCCGTCCGTTCTGGGCGGTGAGCCAGCCAGTCGCCGACGCGGCTCGCCCCACGGCCAGGGGTGAGCTCGACACGGAGTGTTTATGGCGCAAGCAACCCCCTACAGCTACACCGAGCGCAAGCGGATCCGCAAGAGCTTCGGCAAGCGCGAGAGCGTTCTCAACGTTCCCTATCTGCTCACGATGCAGAAGGACAGCTACGTGGCCTTCCTGCAAAAGGACGTGCCCGCCGCCAAACGCAAGCCCGAAGGGCTTCAGGCGGCTTTCCTCTCGGCGTTCCCGATTGTTTCGCACAACGGTTTCGTCGAGATGAAGTTCCTCGAGTTCAACATCGCCAAGCCGCCGTTCGACACGCGCGAGTGCCAGCAACGGGGTTTGACCTATGCGGCCGCCGTGCGCGCGCGCCTGCAGATGATCATCTATGACCGTGAGTCGCCCCAGGCGAAGACGGTCAAGGAAATCAAGGAGCAAGAGGTCTACATGGGCGAAGTGCCCCTGATGACCGACTACGGCTCCTTCATCGTCAACGGTACCGAGCGCGTCATCGTGTCGCAGTTGCACCGTTCGCCGGGCGTGTTCTTCGAGCACGACAAGGGCAAGACGCACTCGTCGGGCAAGTTGCTGTTCAGCGCCCGCATCATTCCCTACCGCGGTTCCTGGCTGGACTTCGAGTTCGACCCGAAGGACATCCTGTACTTCCGCGTCGACCGCCGCCGCAAGATGCCGGTCACCATCCTGCTCAAGGCCATCGGCCTGAACCCCGAGCAGATCCTGGCCCACTTCTTCGTCTTCGACAACTTCCGCCTGATGGACGTCGGCGCGCAGCTCGAATTCGTCGCCGACCGCCTGAAGGGGGAAGTCGCCCGTTTCGACATCGTTGACAAGTCGGGTGCCGTCATCGTCGAGAAGGACAAGCGCATCACGGCCCGTCACGCGCGCCAGCTGGAGCAATCCGGTACGCAGCACATCTCGGTGCCGGAAGACTTCCTGATCGGTCGCCTGCTGGCCAAGAACATGATCGACGCCGACACCGGCGAGATCATTGCCAAGGCCAATGACGAGCTGACCGAAGCGCTGCTGAAGAAGCTGCGCCAGGCCGGCATCAAGGAAGTCCAGGCGCTGTTCACGAACGAGCTGGACGAAGGCGCTTACATCAGCCAAACCTTGGCCTCTGACGAGACCGAGACGCAACTGGCTGCCCGCGTCGCCATCTACCGCATGATGCGCCCCGGCGAGCCGCCGACGGAAGATGCTGTCGAAGCGCTGTTCAACCGCCTGTTCTACAGCACCGACACGTATGACCTGAGCCGTGTCGGCCGCATGAAGTTCAACGCGCGTGTCGGCCGTGATACGCCCGAAGGCAACATGAACCTGTCCAACGAGGACATCCTTGACGTCGTCAAGATCCTCGTTGAGCTGCGCAATGGCCGCGGCGAAGTGGACGACATCGACCACCTGGGCAACCGTCGCGTGCGTTGCGTGGGCGAACTGGCCGAAAACCAGTACCGCTCGGGCCTCGCCCGCATCGAGAAGGCCGTCAAGGAACGTCTGGGCCAGGCCGAGACCGAAGCCCTGATGCCGCACGACCTCATCAACAGCAAGCCGATCTCGGCCGCGTTGAAGGAGTTCTTCGGTGCGAGCCAGCTCTCGCAGTTCATGGATCAGACCAACCCGCTGTCCGAGATCACGCACAAGCGTCGCGTCTCGGCTCTTGGCCCGGGTGGCTTGACCCGCGAGCGCGCCGGCTTCGAAGTCCGCGACGTGCACCCGACCCACTACGGCCGCGTCTGCCCGATTGAAACGCCGGAAGGCCCGAACATCGGCCTGATCAACTCGCTGGCGCTGTTTGCTCAGCTCAACGAGTACGGCTTCCTGGAAACGCCTTACCGCCGCGTCGTCGACGGCAAGGTGACGGACCAGATCGACTACCTGTCCGCCATCGAGGAAGGCAAGTACGTCATCGCCCAGGCGAATGCGACGCTGAGCACGACCGGCGAACTGACGGACGAGCTGGTCTCGGCCCGTGAGAACGGCGAGTCGGTGCTGACGCAGCCGGAACGCATCCAGTACATGGACGTGGCGCCGACGCAGATCGTGTCGGTGGCTGCCTCGCTCGTGCCCTTCCTGGAGCACGACGATGCAAACCGCGCGCTGATGGGCGCCAACATGCAGCGTCAGGCCGTGCCGGTGCTGCGCCCCGAGAAGGCTCTTGTGGGCACGGGCGTTGAGCGTGTGGCGGCGAAGGACTCGGGCACCGTGGTCGCGGCTCGCCGTGGCGGCGTGGTCGACTACGTCGACACCAACCGCATCGTCATTCGTGTGAACGACAACGAAACGGTGGCCGGTGAAGTCGGCGTCGACATCTACAACCTGATCAAGTACCAGCGTTCCAACCAGAACACGAACATCCACCAGCGTCCCATCGTCAAGCGTGGCGACAAGGTGGCGGCCGAGGACATCATTGCCGACGGCGCGTCTACCGACATCGGTGAGCTGGCCCTGGGCCAGAACATGCTGGTCGCGTTCATGCCCTGGAACGGCTACAACTTCGAAGACTCGATCCTGATCTCGGAACGCGTCATCGCCGAAGACCGCTACACCTCGATCCACATCGAGGAACTGGTGGTCAACGCGCGTGACACCAAGCTGGGCGCCGAGGAAATCACCCGCGACATCCCGAACCTGTCGGAGCAACAACTCGGCCGTCTGGACGAGTCGGGCATCGTCTACGTCGGTGCCGAGGTGAACCCGGGCGACGTGCTGGTCGGCAAGGTCACGCCCAAGGGCGAGACGACGCTGACGCCGGAAGAGAAGCTGCTGCGCGCCATCTTTGGCGAGAAGGCTTCGGACGTGAAGGACACGTCGCTGCGTGTCGACCAAGGCACCAGCGGCACCGTCATCGACGTGCAGGTCTTCACCCGTGAAGGCATCCAGCGCGACAAGCGCGCCCAGCAGATCATCGACGACGAGCTCAAGCGCTACCGCCTGGACCTGAACGACCAGCTGCGCATCGTCGAAAGCGACGCCTTCGACCGTATCGAGAAGCTGCTTGTCGGCAAGCTCGCCAACGGCGGCCCGCAGAAGATCGCCAAGGGCACGGCCATCGACAAGGACTACCTTGCCTCGGTCGAGCGCTTCCACTGGTTCGACATCCGTCCGGCCGAGGAAGACGTCGCCAACCAGCTCGAGTCGATCAAGAACTCGCTCGACCAGACCCGCCACAGCTTTGACCTGGCTTTTGAAGAAAAGCGCAAGAAGCTGACGCAGGGCGACGAGCTGCCCGCCGGCGTGCTGAAGATGGTCAAGGTCTACCTGGCCGTCAAGCGTCGCCTGCAGCCTGGCGACAAGATGGCCGGCCGTCACGGCAACAAGGGTGTTGTGTCCAAGGTCACCCCGATCGAAGACATGCCCTACATGGCCGACGGCACGCCTGCCGACATCGTGCTGAACCCGCTGGGCGTCCCGTCGCGGATGAACGTGGGCCAGGTGCTGGAAGTCCATCTGGGCTGGGCCGGCAAGGGCATCGGCCAGCGCATCGGCGACATGCTGCAGCAGCACACCAAGGTGGCCGAACTGCGCAAGCTGTTCGACCAGCTCTACAACCAGAGCGGTGGCAAGACCGAGCGCATCGAAGACCTGACGGACGACGAAGTGCTGGAGATGGCCGCCAACCTCTCGAAGGGCGTGCCCTTCGCGACGCCGGTGTTCGACGGTGCCAAGGAAGAAGAAATCCGCGGCATGCTGAAGCTGGCCTACCCGGACGACATCGCCGCCAAGAAGGGCCTGACGTCCACCCGGACGCAAGCCTGGCTGTGCGACGGCCGCACCGGCGAGCAGTTCGAGCGCCCGGTCACCGTGGGCTATATGCACGTGCTGAAGTTGCACCACTTGGTGGACGACAAGATGCACGCCCGCTCGACCGGCCCGTACTCCCTCGTCACGCAGCAACCGCTGGGCGGCAAGGCGCAGTTCGGCGGCCAGCGTTTCGGCGAAATGGAAGTCTGGGCGCTGGAAGCCTATGGCGCGTCGTACATCCTCCAGGAAATGCTGACGGTCAAGTCCGACGACGTGAACGGCCGCACCAAGGTGTACGAGTCCATCGTCAAGGGCGAACACGCCATCGAAGCCGGCATGCCGGAATCGTTCAATGTGCTGGTCAAGGAAATCCGTTCCCTTGGCATCGACATTGAACTGGTCAAGAACTAAGGAGCAGATGCATGAAGGGACTACTCGACCTATTCAAGCAATTCACCCCCGATGAGCATTTCGATGCCATCCAGATCGGCCTGGCTTCCCCGGAGAAGATCCGCAGCTGGTCGTTCGGCGAGGTGAAGAAGCCCGAGACCATCAACTACCGCACCTTCAAGCCCGAGCGCGACGGTCTGTTCTGCGCCAAGATCTTTGGCCCGATCAAGGACTACGAGTGCCTGTGCGGCAAGTACAAGCGCCTGAAGCACCGTGGCGTCATTTGCGAGAAGTGCGGCGTTGAAGTCACCCAGACCAAGGTCCGCCGTGACCGCATGGGCCACATCGACCTGGCCGCGCCGTGCGCGCACATCTGGTTCCTGAAGAGCCTGCCGTCGCGTCTGGGCCTGGTGCTCGACATGACGCTGCGCGACATCGAACGCGTGCTGTACTTCGAAGCGTATGTGGTCGTCGACCCGGGCATGACGCCGCTGAAGAAGTTCGCGATCATGACCGAGGACGACTACGACGCGAAGCGCATCGAATTCGGCGACGAATTCATCGCGCTGATGGGCGCCGAGGGCATCAAGAACCTGCTGCAGGAAATGGATCTCGACGTCGAGATCGACCGCCTGCGCAACGACATGACCGGCTCGGAGCTCAAGGTCAAGAAGAACTCCAAGCGCCTGAAGGTCATGGAGGCCTTCAAGAAGTCCGGCATCAAGCCGAACTGGATGGTGCTGGATGTGCTGCCCGTGTTGCCGCCGGACCTGCGTCCGCTGGTGCCGCTGGACGGCGGCCGCTTCGCCACGTCTGATCTGAACGACCTCTACCGTCGCGTCATCAACCGCAACAACCGCCTGGCCCGTCTGCTCGAGCTGAAGGCTCCTGAAATCATCGTGCGCAATGAAAAGCGCATGTTGCAGGAAGCCGTCGACTCGCTGCTGGACAACGGCCGCCGCGGCAAGGCGATGACCGGTGCGAACAAGCGCGCCCTCAAGTCGCTGGCCGACATGATCAAGGGCAAGAGCGGTCGCTTCCGTCAGAACTTGCTGGGCAAGCGCGTCGACTACTCGGGCCGTTCGGTCATCGTGGTGGGCCCGACGCTCAAGCTGCACCAGTGCGGCCTGCCCAAGCTGATGGCGCTCGAACTCTTCAAGCCCTTCATCTTCAGCCGTCTCGAAGCCATGGGCATCGCGACGACGATCAAGGCCGCGAAGAAGGAAGTCGAATCCGGCACGCCGGTGGTCTGGGACATCCTTGAAGAAGTCATCAAGGAGCACCCGGTCCTGCTGAACCGCGCCCCGACGCTGCACCGCCTCGGCATCCAGGCTTTCGAGCCCGTGCTGATCGAAGGCAAGGCCATCCAACTGCACCCGCTCGTCTGCTCGGCATTCAACGCCGACTTCGACGGTGACCAGATGGCCGTTCACGTGCCGCTGTCGATCGAAGCGCAGATGGAAGCCCGCACGCTGATGCTGGCCTCCAACAACGTGCTGTTCCCGGCCTCCGGCGAACCATCGATCGTCCCGTCGCAAGACGTGGTGCTGGGTCTGTACTACGCGACCCGCGAGCGCATCAACGGCAAGGGCGAGGGCCTGATCTTCTCGGACATCCCCGAGATGATCCGCGCGCTGGAAAACGGCGCCGTCGAGATCACCGCCAAGATCAGCGTTCGCCTGACGGAATACGTCAAGCAGGGCGATGAGTGGGTGGCCGAGACCAAGCTGACCGACACCACCGTCGGCCGTGCGCTGCTGTCCGAGATCCTGCCCAAGGGCCTGCCGTTCTCGAACATCAACAAGGCACTCAAGAAGAAGGAAATCAGCAAGCTGATCAACACCTCCTTCCGCAAGTGCGGTCTGAAGGAAACCGTCGTGCTGGCCGACAAGCTGCTGCAAAGCGGCTTCAAGCTCGCCACGCGCGCCGGCATCTCGATCGCCATCGACGACATGCTGGTCCCGAAGGAAAAGCACACGGTCATCGAGCGCGCTGAGAAGGAAGTCAAGGAGATCGAGCAGCAGTACGTCTCGGGTCTCGTGACGTCTGGCGAGCGCTACAACAAGGTCGTCGACATCTGGGGCAAGGCCGGTGACGAAATCGGCAAGAAGATGATGGACCACCTGAAGGTCGAGAAGACCATCGACCGCCACGGCAAGGAAGTGGTCCAGGAGTCCTTCAACTCGATCTACATGATGGCCGACTCGGGTGCTCGCGGTAGCGCGGCCCAGATCCGCCAGCTGGCCGGCATGCGCGGCCTGATGGCCAAGCCTGACGGCTCCATCATCGAGACCCCCATCACGGCGAACTTCCGTGAAGGCCTGAACGTTCTGCAGTACTTCATCTCCACCCACGGTGCTCGTAAGGGCCTGGCGGATACGGCGCTGAAGACCGCGAACTCCGGCTACCTGACGCGTCGTCTGGTCGACGTGACCCAGGATCTGGTGGTCATCGAAGACGACTGCGGCACCGACAACGGCATGGCGATGCGCGCGCTGGTCGAAGGTGGTGAAGTCATCGAATCGCTGCGTGACCGCGTCCTCGGCCGCGTCACCGCCATCGATGTCGTGCACCCCGAGACCCAGGCTTCGCTGCTGGGCGCCAGCCACATGCTGGACGAAGACACGCTCGACGTGCTGGAAGCCGCTGGTGTCGACGAGATCAAGGTCCGCACGCCGCTGACCTGCGCCACGCGCTTCGGCCTGTGCGCCAAGTGCTACGGTCGCGACCTCGGCCGCGGCGGCCAAGTGAACGTCGGTGAGGCTGTCGGCGTCATCGCCGCGCAATCCATCGGTGAACCGGGCACGCAGCTGACGATGCGGACTTTCCACATCGGCGGTGCCGCGTCGCGTGCGGCGGTTGCTTCCAGTGTCGAAGCCAAGTCGGACGGCATCATCGGCTTCAACGCCACGATGCGTTACGTCACCAACGGCAAGGGCGACCTGGTGGTGATTTCCCGCTCCGGCGAGATCGTCATCTCCGACCCGCACGGCCGCGAGCGCGAGCGTCACAAGGTGCCTTACGGCGCGATCCTGAACATCAAGGCCAGCCAGGTCATCAAGGCCGGCCTGGTGCTCGCGAACTGGGATCCGCTGACCCGCCCGATCATCACGGAATTCGCCGGTCAGGCTCGTTTCGAGAACGTCGAGGAAGGCGTGACCGTCGCCAAGCAGGTGGACGAGGTGACCGGTCTGTCGACCCTGGTCGTCATCGACCCGAAGCGCCGCGGCGCTGCCAAGATCATCCGCCCGCAGGTCAAGCTGCTGGATGCCCAAGGCCACGAGGTCAAGATCCCCGGCACCGACCACTCGGTAGCCATCGGCTTCCCGGTCGGCTCGCTGGTCCAGATCCGCGACGGCCAGGAACTGCTGCCCGGTGAAGTGCTCGCCCGTATCCCGGTCGAAGGCCAGAAGACCCGCGACATCACCGGCGGTCTGCCGCGTGTTGCCGAGCTCTTCGAAGCCCGCTCGCCCAAGGACGTCGGCGTGCTCGCAGAGCAGACCGGTACCGTGTCGTTCGGCAAGGAGACCAAGGGCAAGATCCGCCTGCAGATCACCGACCCGGACGGCAAGGCCCACGAGGAACTCGTGCCCAAGGAAAAGAACATCCTGGTGCACGAAGGCCAGGTGGTGAACCGGGGCGAACTGATCGTCGATGGCTCCGCGGACCCGCAGGACATCCTGCGCCTGCTGGGCATCGAGGAGCTGGCGCGCTACATCGTCGACGAGGTGCAGGACGTCTACCGACTCCAGGGCGTGAAGATCAACGACAAGCACATCGAGGTGATCGTTCGCCAGATGCTGCGTCGCGTGGTCATCACGAACCCGGGCGACACGACCTACATCCTCAACGAGCAGGTCGAGCGTTCGGAGTTGCTGGACACCAACGACCGCATGCGCAAGGAAGGCAAGCTCATTGCCGTCCATGCCGATGTGCTGCTGGGCATCACCAAGGCCTCGCTGTCGACGGACTCCTTCATCTCGGCCGCTTCCTTCCAGGAAACGACCCGCGTGCTCACCGAGGCTGCCATCATGGGCAAGCGCGACGACTTGCGTGGCCTGAAGGAAAACGTCATCGTCGGCCGCCTGATCCCCGCAGGCACCGGCATGGCCTTCCACGCGGCTCGCCGCGCCAAGGAAGCCATGGATGACGCCGAGCGCCGCTCGATTGCCCTGCAGGAGGCCGAGGAACTGGCCGCCGCGCAGATGGCTGGCGTGGACGCCGACCACTCGGCTGAGTAAACCACGGGGCCTCGTGCCCTGCAAAGCCGCCCCGGTTCAGGCCGTGGGCGGCTTTTTCATTCCAGCGTCCAAAGTTCCGGTTTCAGGATGAGCAGGCCGCGCGGCTTGGCGCGTTTGGCCAGCGCCAGCAAAGCCTTGTCGCGCGAGATCAGCCAGCGCGCGCCGCAGGCCAGGGCCAGGTCGATGAACTTCTGGTCATCGGGGTCCCGGCAGACGAGACGAGGGGAGGGCTCGGCCGCGTCGGCGGGCTCTGAATGGGCGTCGAACCGGGCTTCGATCAGCGCCAGGTCGGGCGAGTAGCTCGCCGCGACGCCGCGGCCGAGCACGTGGCGGATCTCGTCGCGCATCGCCGGCGCCACCAGCCAGCGCAGGCCGCCGGCACTGAGCGCAGCGGCAAGTGGCTGCACGCGCGGGTCGTTGAACACCAGCCAGTCCATGATGACCTGGGTGTCGACAACGATGGCTGGCCGGGCGTCCGACGGGGCCGTTGGCTGACTGGCGGAGGAGCCGTCCAGCGAGGAGGGGAGGGGCATTCGCGCAGCTTAACCGCCGCTCTTGTGCCGTAAACCCAGCCGGTCTACAATCCTCGGCTCTCCGCCTTTTGGCCGGCGCATCGCTGCGCGTGCAAATTCTGGCGGAGGCTCACAGACTTCAAACGGGAACAAGTCGTAATGCCAACCATCAATCAACTGGTGCGCCACGGTCGAGAGGCCGAGGTCATCAAGTCCAAGTCGCCTGCGATGCAGAACTGCCCGCAGCGCCGCGGCGTCTGCACGCGCGTGTACACCACCACTCCGAAGAAGCCGAACTCGGCGCTGCGTAAGGTCGCCAAGGTGCGCCTGACCAACGGCTTCGAAGTCATTTCCTACATCGGCGGCGAAGGCCACAACCTGCAAGAACACAGCGTTGTGCTGGTTCGCGGCGGCCGCGTGAAGGACTTGCCCGGCGTGCGTTACCACATCGTCCGTGGCTCGCTCGACCTGCAAGGCGTCAAGGATCGCAAGCAGTCGCGTTCCAAGTACGGCGCGAAGCGTCCGAAGAAGTAAATCGTTTGTTCGGTTCAGTCGCCACTGACTGACCAACGTTGTTTCGACCCTCCGCGGTCGAGTAAGTGGATAACCCCAGATGTCGGTGGTTGTCCAACGGAGTCAGGCCAACAAAGCCGTCTCCAACTGAAGCAAAAGGAAGAGTGCCATGCCACGTCGTCGCGAAGTACCCAAACGCGAAATCCTGCCGGACCCCAAGTTCGGTTCCGTCGATCTGTCCAAGTTCATGAACGTCATCATGGAATCGGGCAAGAAGGCCATCGCCGAGCGCATCATTTACGGTGCCCTCGAACAGGTCGAGAAGAAGATCGGCAAGGATCCGCTTGAAGTGTTCATGGTCGCCCTGAACAACGTGAAGCCAATGGTCGAAGTGAAGTCCCGCCGCGTCGGCGGTGCGAACTACCAAGTTCCCGTGGAAGTTCGCCCCGTCCGCCGGATGGCTCTCGCCATGCGCTGGTTGAAGGAATCCGCTCGCAAGCGCGGTGAGAAGTCGATGGCCCAACGCCTGGCCAATGAACTGCTGGAGGCCGCTGAAGGCCGTGGCGGCGCGATGAAGAAGCGCGACGAAGTTCACCGCATGGCTGAAGCCAACAAGGCTTTCTCGCACTTCCGCTTCTAAACTCACCGCCTTTCAGCCGCCTCGGGTTTATACCAACCCGCTGGCGGCTCCTGTCTTCTGGAGCAAACCATGGCCCGCAAAACCCCCATCGAGCGCTACCGCAATATCGGTATCTCCGCGCACATCGATGCCGGCAAGACCACCACGACCGAGCGCATCCTTTTCTACACCGGCGTGAACCACAAGATCGGCGAGGTGCATGACGGCGCCGCCACGATGGACTGGATGGAGCAAGAGCAAGAGCGTGGCATCACGATCACCTCTGCTGCCACGACCTGCTTCTGGAAGGGCATGGACCTGGCTCGCCCCGAGCACCGCATCAACATCATCGACACGCCCGGCCACGTCGACTTCACGATTGAAGTCGAGCGCTCGATGCGCGTGCTGGACGGCGCCTGCATGGTCTATTGCGCCGTCGGTGGCGTGCAGCCCCAGTCGGAAACCGTCTGGCGCCAGGCCAACAAGTACAAGGTGCCCCGCCTCGCGTTCGTCAACAAGATGGACCGCACCGGCGCGAACTTCTTCAAGGTCTATGACCAGATGAAGCTTCGCCTGAAGGCCAATCCTGTGCCCGTCGTGATCCCCATCGGCGCCGAAGACAAGTTCACCGGCGTGATCGACCTCATCAAGATGAAGGCGATCATTTGGGACGAAGCCTCGCAAGGCATGAAGTTCAACTACGAAGAGATTCCGGCTGACCTGCAGGCCGAGGCCGTCAAATGGCGCGAGAACCTCATCGAAGCCGCCGCTGAATCCAGCGAAGAGCTGATGAACAAGTACCTGGAGTCCGGTGATCTGGACGAAGAGGAAATCGTCTCGGCCATCCGCAAGCGCACCATCGCCGCTGAAATCCAGCCGATGTTCTGCGGCACAGCCTTCAAGAACAAGGGCGTGCAGCGCATGCTCGACGGCATCATCGATTTCATGCCCTCTCCGGCTGACATCCCGCCGGTGCCCGGCACCGACGAAGACGACCAGCCGGTCGTGCGCCAACGTATCGACGAAGAGAAGTTCGCTGCGCTGGCCTTCAAGCTGATGACCGACCCCTACGTCGGTCAGCTGACCTTCGTGCGCGTCTACTCCGGCGTGCTGAAGTCCGGCGACTCGGTCTACAACCCGATCCGCGGCAAGAAGGAACGTATCGGCCGGATCCTGCAGATGCACGCCAACCAGCGTGAAGAAATCTCGGAAATTCTGGCCGGCGACATCGCCGCCTGCGTGGGCCTGAAGGACGTCACCACGGGCGAAACCCTGTGCGACCCCGACAGCATCATCACGCTGGAAAAGATGGTCTTCCCCGAGCCCGTGATCTCGCAGGCCGTCGAGCCCAAGACCAAGGCTGACCAGGAAAAGATGGGTATCGCCCTGGGCCGCCTGGCCAAGGAAGATCCGTCCTTCCGCCTGCGCACCGATGAAGAATCGGGCCAGACCATCATCTCCGGCATGGGCGAGCTCCACCTGGAAATCATCGTCGACCGCATGAAGCGCGAGTTCGGCGTGGAAGCCAACGTCGGCAAGCCGCAAGTGGCCTACCGCGAAACCATCCGCAAGACCGCTACCGACGTCGAAGGCAAGTTCGTTCGCCAGTCGGGCGGCAAGGGCCAGTACGGCCACGTCGTGCTGACCGTCGAGCCGCAAGAGCCGGGCAAGGGCTTCGAGTTCGTCGACGCCATCAAGGGCGGTGTGGTTCCTCGCGAGTACATCCCCGCGGTCGAAAAGGGTGTCATCGACTCCCTGCCGAACGGCGTGCTGGCCGGCTTCCCGGTCGTTGACGTCAAGGTCACGCTGACCTTCGGTTCGTACCATGACGTGGACTCGAACGAAAACGCGTTCAAGATGGCAGCATCGCTGGGCTTCAAGGAAGGCTGCCGCAGGGCTTCGCCGGTGATCCTGGAGCCGATGATGGCCGTGGAAGTCGAGACGCCTGAAGACTACGCCGGCAACGTCATGGGCGACCTGTCCAGCCGTCGCGGCATGGTGCAGGGCATGGACGACATGGTCGGTGGCGGCAAGGCCATCAAGGCCGAAGTCCCGCTGTCGGAAATGTTCGGCTACTCGACGACCCTGCGCTCGATGTCGCAAGGCCGTGCCACGTACACGATGGAGTTCAAGCACTACAGCGAAGCTCCGAAGAACGTGGCCGACGCGATCATCACGGCCCGAGGCAAGTGATAAGCCGGCGCGGGAGTTGATCCCGCGCCGCCGTCTTCTCGTGAACCGCCCTGGGCTGCCAGTCACCAGGGACTTCCGGTCCGCGAGGAAACGCAAAACCAACCGACTGGCGATGCTCTTTCTCTGGAGTCAAGAAAATGGCAAAAGGCAAGTTTGAACGGACCAAGCCGCACGTCAATGTGGGCACGATCGGTCACGTTGACCACGGCAAGACGACGCTGACGGCAGCGATCGCGACCGTGCTGTCCAAGAAGTTCGGCGGCGAGGCCAAGGCCTACGACCAGATCGACGCGGCACCGGAAGAAAAGGCCCGCGGCATCACGATCAACACGGCCCACGTCGAGTACGAGACGGCCAACCGCCACTACGCGCACGTTGACTGCCCCTCGACGACGCCGAGCTGCTCGAGCTGGTCGAAATGGAAGTGCGCGAGCTCCTGTCCAAGTACGACTTCCCCGGCGACGACACCCCCATCATCAAGGGTTCGGCCAAGCTGGCGCTGGAAGGCGACACGGGCGACCTGGGCGAGCAAGCCATCATGCGTCTTGCTGACGCGCTGGACAACTACATCCCCCAGCCGGACCGTGCCATCGACGGCGCCTTCCTGCTGCCGGTTGAAGACGTCTTCTCGATCTCTGGCCGCGGCACCGTCGTGACCGGTCGCGTCGAGCGCGGCATCATCAAGGTCGGCGAAGAAATCGAAATCGTCGGCATCCGCGACGTGCAGAAGACCATCGTCACCGGCGTGGAAATGTTCCGCAAGCTGCTSGACCAAGGTCAAGCRGGCGACAACGTCGGCATCCTGCTGCGCGGCACCAAGCGTGAAGACGTCGAGCGYGGCCAAGTGCTGGCCAAGCCCGGCTCCATCAAGCCGCACACCCACTTCACCGCTGAGATCTACGTCCTCAGCAAGGAAGAGGGCGGCCGCCACACACCGTTCTTCAACAACTACCGTCCCCAGTTCTACTTCCGCACGACGGACGTGACCGGTGCCGTGGAGCTGCCGAAGGACAAGGAAATGGTCATGCCTGGCGACAACGTCGGCATCACCGTGAAGCTGATCGCGCCGATCGCCATGGAAACCGGCCTGCGCTTCGCCATCCGTGAAGGCGGTCGTACCGTCGGCTCGGGCGTCGTTGCCACGATCCTCGCGTAATCAACTTTTGCTTCGCGCCGCGCGTCCTGCGCGCGGCTGCCAGCCTGCTCTTTAAGGAATCGCCATGCAAAAGCAAAAGATCCGCATCCGCCTGAAGGCGTTTGATTACAAGCTGATCGACCAGTCGGCCCTCGAGATCGTCGAGACCGCCAAGCGCACCGGCGCCATCGTCAAGGGCCCCGTGCCCCTGCCGACGCGCATGGAGCGTTTCGACATCCTGCGTTCGCCTCACGTCAACAAGACGAGCCGCGACCAGTTCGAGATCCGCACCCACCAGCGCCTGATGGACATCGTCGACCCGACCGACAAGACGGTGGACGCGCTGATGAAGCTCGACCTGCCCGCGGGCGTCGACGTCGAAATCAAGCTGCAGTAATTCGCAAGCCTTCGGGCTGGCGACCCCAAGGCTCCGGCCCTGTTTCGACAGGCCGGGGCCTTGTCTTTTGGGCTTCTTTGAGCAGCGCTTGCGTTGGGGCTATCCCGCACGCTATACTCGCCAGCTTTTCTGGGCTCGCTCACGCGTGTCCAGGTTCGCGCCGCACGGCTCACGCCGTGCAGCAAAGTCAGY
>NZ_JBGCUM010000026.1:0-77256 GCF_054177665.1 Roseateles sp. P5_E8
GGCTGGGTGCCCGGGCGAGGCGCGCAACGACGCCCTGCGCCCGCGCAGACCCTCTCCCGAAGGGTTGTCACTCAAAAGCCCGCGCGCGGCGTTGCGAAGCCTCGCTGGGGGCGACCCCAGCTTCGACTCCGCGCCTTGCTCGCGGGCTTTTGAGTGGCAACGCATCCGACTCCCGTAGCCTTAACAGGCCCTCAATTCATGGGCAACATAGCACACTATCCCGGCGCTTCCACCCCATAGGAAACACCATGTTTGCCCGCGCTGCCACGCGCTTGAATCGGTGCATGAGCACCGAGCGCTTCACCCGCTTCGCCGACTTCTACCCCTTCTACCTGCGCGAGCACAGCAACGTCGTCTGCCGGCGCCTGCACTTCATCGGCTCGACGCTGGTGCTGGTCTGCCTGTGGCAGCTGGTCGCCACCGGCCACCCTGTCTGGCTGCTGAACGGCCTGCTGTGCGGCTACGGCTTTGCATGGATAGGCCACTTCTTCTTCGAGAAAAACCGGCCGGCGACCTTCAAGTACCCGCTCTACAGCTTCATCGGCGACTGGGTCATGTACGCCGACATCTGGCGCGGCCGCATCAAGATTTAGGCTTCGTCGACGAGCACATAGGCCACGCGCTCTGCGCGCGGGTCCAGCGCCGGCTGGGCGCAGTCGGTACCGCCGGAGCGGCTGAGGTTGCGAGGCGGCGAGCCGTCGCGCGGCAGCAGCATGATGTCCAGCCACTCCAGCATGCCCGACTTGCCCTCGCGGCTTTGCTGGCGCGGGCCGATGACGAAGCCCGCCGTGCCGCGCGACTCGCCACGCATCTGGCCCAGCATGCGCAGGGTCTCGTCGGCCGTCAGGTCCAGCTCCAGCAGCTGGACGGCACCACCGCCCAACGGCCAGGCGGCCAAGGGCTGCCGGGCATCCGAGCGCAGGAAGATCAGCTCACCATCGGACACGCCCACCAGCTTCTGCGCTCGCTCCAGCAGCGCCAGCCTGACCGGTTCGCGGCCGGGCGCGTCCAGGCGCACCAGGTCGTCGCCGCGCAGCGCGTAGAGGCTGCGGCCTTCGGCGTCGAACACCGGCGAGCGCAGGCCGCCGCGCCGGCTCCAGCGCTGCGGCGCCTCGTTGCCACTGAGGGCCGCCACCCAGATGCTGCCGGTTGCGTCGCCCGGCCCCTTCAGCTGCCCCGGCGCCAGGCTCAGGCCCGTGATGCGCAGCAGCCGCTTGACCAGCGAGGGCTTGGGCGGCGGCGGCGCGCCGTGCACCACACCCGCCAAGGCCAGCAGGCCCAGCAGCAACTGGCGGCGCGGCGCCGGGGTGGTCTTTCTCGTCATGGTGCACTCCCTTGCTTGGACGGTGGCGCCGGCACCACCACCAACAGGCGCGGCACGATGGCATCGACGCCGATGACCTCGATGGTCGGCACCTGCTTGCGCTCCACGCTCAGCAGGCTGCGCCGGCCGTCGGCGCCCAGCACCAGGAAACTGACCGCCTCCTTGCCCTCCCAGACCAGCCAGGCCGACTCGCCCGCCAGCAGCACACGCGGCCCGGCGGCGGCGACCCGGGGCAGGCTCTGGTCCAGCACCAGCATGCCGTAGTTCACCGGCAGCAGCAGCAACTGGATGGCCACCAGCAGGGACAGCAGGGCCCGGCCCAGGCCCAGCGCCGACGAAGGCGCCTCGACCGCCCAGAGCTGGCGCAGCAGCAGGGCCGACACGGCGCAGGCGCCGATCAAGGCCATGAAGTAGAAGGGCTGGCTGCCTTCGTCCAGCAGCACCTGCCGGACCCAGGGCAGCATGTCCTCCGGCAGCGCCTTGATGAAGAGCAGGTTGCTCAGCGCCCAGCACTGGCGCATGACGAGCTGTATCCAGCCCAGCGTCCACAGCACGCCCAGCCACGCCAGGCGGTGCGGCGCCAGCCACCAGGCCTGCAGGCGCGCGAGCCGGCGCCGCGCCAGCATGGCCAGCAGCGAGGCCAGCAGGACGACTGGCAGCAGCACCAGCACGAGGTTGGGAATGGCCGCCGCGAGGTAGACCAGGAAGCGCGCGCCGGCAAAGAGGTAGCGCTCGTCCAGCACCGCCAGGTCGCCGGTCACGCCCAAGGCCATCAGGTGAAAGCGCAAGGCCAGGTAGCCGCACAGATAGAGCACGAAGCTGCCGAGCGCGGCATAGCCGGCCCAGCCGCCGGCGAGCTCCTTCAGGGATTTGGGYAGATCGTCCAGCGGGTTGCTCATCGGGATGTCCGCGTGAAGGCGGCCCAGTGGAAGGAGCGGCGGGGGCATCGGCGATGCCCGGTCAGACTAAACCCAGCCGCTCAGGGATGGCATCCCCACTTGTGGAGACGGCAGCCTAGTTGCGCCAGGCGACGCCCATGGCGGCCGAGGTGCCGCTGCGCTTCTGCACCAGCGGGCTGTCCGCCGCCGGGCCGAGCAGGCGGCTCGTGCCGGCGCCGCCGAACAGGAACCAGTGCTTGCTGAACATGTGCTTGAAGTTGACGCCGAGGTGGGCGTCACGCAGCCCCGCGCCCGGTTCGTAGAGCGGCTTGCCGCTGGCGACGACGGCCGAGGCCGGCACGCCGAAGTAGCTGCGCAGGTTGAGGCCGTTGGCGGCCGACAGGCCGATGCCGGTCGTCCACTCGGTCTCTTCGCTGCGATAGAAGCGCCAGCCCAGGTCCAGCCCGGTCGTCATGCCGCCCTTGCGGCCCAGCACGTCCTGGGACAGCGAGACGCTGGCGTTCCAGTCCTTGGTGAAGCTGTAGCTGGCATTGAGCCGTGCGCGCAGCGTGCGCTTGACGTCGGGCAGGCCCTGCGTCGTGCGGGCATCGCCGCTGTCGCGGCCACTGTCGATGCGCAGCGAGAGACCGACACGCCACTTCTCGCCCTCGATGAGCTGGGTGCTTGCACCGGCGCCCACGCCCTCGCGGCCGAAGCCCAGCAGCGCGCTGCCGCCCGAGGTGGCGATGCGTATGCGACCGAACTTGGCGGCCCACAGCGGCCTGATTCTGACCTTGCGCTGGCTGGCGCCGTCGTACTCTGGGCTGCTGGCCAGCGAGGCGCCGAGCAGGTAGCGCATGCTGTCTTCCTTCTCCGGCGCGGGCTCGGCCTGCGCCAGGGCAGGCAGGGCAGCCATCAGGGCGGTGGTCACGAAGGCTGCGGGCAGGAGGGCGCTCATGCGGGCCAGCCTAACAGCGCAGCTCCGTGCGCCCTGTCAGGCAGGTTTCAATTCGCGTGCCAGATTCAACAGCATGTCGTCGACCATGGCGTCAAGGTCGTAGCGCAGCGCCCAGCCCCAGTCGGCCTGCGCGGCGGTATCGGCGATGCGCTGCGGCCAGCTGGCGGCGATGGCCTGGCGGAAATCAGGCACGCAGTCCATCGTGAACTGCGGCAGCTTGCGGCGGATGCTGGCGGCGATCTGCTCGGGCGTGAAGCTCACGCCAGCGAGGTTGTAGCTGCCGCGCTGCTTCACCGCTTCGGCAGGCGCGTTCATCAGCTCGATGGTGGCGCGCAGCGCATCGGGCATGTACATCATCGGCAAGGCCTGGCCGGCTTCGAGGAAGCAGGTGTAGCGGCCCTGCTGGAGGGCGGCGTGGAAGATCTCGACGGCGTAATCCGTCGTGCCGCCGCCGGGTGGCGTCTTCCAGCTGATGAGGCCGGGGTAGCGCAGGCTTCGCACGTCCACGCCGTGCTTGGCGTGGTACCAGGCGCACCAGCGCTCGCCGGCGAGCTTGGAGATGCCGTAGACCGTGGTCGGGTCCATCACGGTGGTCTGCGGCGTATCCACGGCCGGCGTGTTGGGGCCGAAGGCGGCGATGGAGCTGGGCCAGAAGATGCGGTCCAGCTTTTCGTGCCGGGCCAGCTCCAGCACATTGAGCAGGCCCTTCATGTTCAGGTCCCAGGCCCACATCGGATGCTTCTCGCCATTGGCCGACAGGGCCGCGGCGAGGTGGTAGATCTGCGTGATGTGGTGGCGTTGGACTATTGTGGCCAGCGCGCCCGCGTCGGTCACGTCCAGCGTCTCGTGGTGCAGCTGGGGCACGCGACCCTTGGGGCTGAGGTCGCTGGTGACGACGGCATCGTTGCCGTGCAGGCGGGCCAGCTCGGTGGCCAGCTCGGTGCCGATCTGGCCATTCGCTCCGATGATGAGGATCTTCATTTGATGATCCCCAGTTCGCGGCCGGCCTGCGTGAACGCGGCGACAGCCTGTTCCAGATGCTCGCGCTCATGCACCGCCGAGACCTGCACGCGGATGCGCGCCTGGCCCTTGGGCACGACCGGGAAGAAGAAGCCGACCGCGTAGATGCCCAACTCCAGGATGCGCTTGGACAGTTCCTGCGCCTTCACCGCGTCGTAGACCATGATGGGCACGATGGGGTGGGTGCCGGGCTTGATCTCGAAGCCGGCGGCCTGGATGGCCTCGCGGAACCAGGCCGTGTTGGCTTCCAGCTTGTCGCGCAGGGCGGTCGAGCCTTCCAGCAGGTCCAGCACGGCCAGCGACGCACCAGCGATGCTGGGCGCCAGCGTGTTGCTGAAGAGATACGGCCGCGAACGCTGGCGCAGCAGCTCAACGACTTCCTTGCGCGCGGCCGTGAAGCCGCCCGATGCGCCGCCCAGCGCCTTGCCGAAGGTGCCGGTGATGATGTCGATCTTGCCGAACACGCCACGGTGCTCGTGCGTGCCACGGCCGGTCTTGCCCATGAAGCCTGACGCATGGCATTCGTCGATGCCCAGCAGCGCGTCGTAGCGGTCGCAGAGGGCGCGGATCTTGTCGAGCTGGGCGATGGTGCCGTCCATGGAGAACACGCCGTCGGTGAAGACCAGCTTGAAACGGGCGCCCTTCTCGGTCGCTTCCTTCAGGCAGCGCTCCAGGTCGTCGAGATTGTTGTGCTCGTAGCGCCAGCGCTGCGCCTTGCAAAGGCGAATGCCGTCAATGATGGAGGCGTGGTTGAGCGCGTCGCTGATGATGGCGTCCTGCTCGCCCAGCAGCGGCTCGAACAGGCCGCCGTTGGCGTCGAAGGCGGCGGCGTAGAGGATGGCGTCCTCGCAGCCGACAAAGCGGGCGATGCGGGCTTCGAGTTCCTTGTGCACGTCCTGCGTGCCGCAGATGAAGCGCACCGACGACAGGCCGAAGCCGTGCGTGCGCAACGCCTCGTGCGCCGCTTCAATGACCTGCGGGTGGGACGACAGGCCAAGATAGTTGTTGGCGCACAGGTTGATGACCTCACGGCCCTCGGTCGTCTTGACGACGGCGCCCTGGGGCGTCGTGATGATGCGCTCGGACTTGTAGAGGCCGGCGGCGCGGATGCCATCCAGTTCGGTTTGCAGGTGTTGAAAGAAGGCTTGGCTCATGGCCGCTCTCCTGGTGCACAATTCGGTAAATTGGACATGTTCGATATATCGAACATTCGTGCAGTATCTGAAAAACATCTATTGCCGTCAAGCATGAACAAGCCCGCCCCCGATCTCGAACCACCTCGCGTCGGCGCTGCCCTGCAGGCGCTGCGCGGCAGCCGGGGCCTGTCGCTGGATGATCTCTCCAAGCGGGCCGGCGTGAGCAAGTCGATGTTGTCGCAGATCGAGCGCAACCAGGCCAATCCCACGGTGGCCGTGGTGTGGCGGCTGGCGAACGCGCTGGGCGTGGAGATGGGTGAGCTGCTCGGCACCGAGCGCGCCGCCACGCCGGCCATAGAGACGGTGCCGGCCCACGCGACGCCGGGGCTGACCAGCCCGGACGGCCTGTGCAAGCTGCGCATCCTCGGGCCCATCGAGCTGGCGGGTCAGTTCGAGTGGTACGAGCTGAGCATGCAGGCCGGCGGCGTGCTAGACAGCCAGGCCCACGAGCCGGGGTCGCGCGAACACCTGAGCGTGCTGAGCGGCAGCCTGGAGGTCAGCGCTCAGGGCGTGACAAGCAGGCTCAAGACCGGCGAGACGGCGCGTTATGCGGTGGACGGCCCGCATGCCATCCGCAATGTGGGCAAGTCGGCGGCGACTGCGCTATTGGTCGTCCTTCATCCGTAGACTTCAGCCTCCGCACAAGGAGGCATGCATGCAGATCACCCGTCGCTCGACGCTGGCCGCCCTGGCCGCCCTGGCCGCCCTGCCCTTTGCCAGCCGGGCCGATGACAAACCCATCCGCCTGCTCGTCGGCTTCCCCGCCGGCGGCGGCACCGACGCGATTGCGCGGCTGTTGGGCGAGGCGCTGCAGGCGTCGCTGGGCACGCCGGTCATCGTCGAGAACAAGCCCGGCGCCRGCGGCCAGATCGCCGCCCAGGCCTTGAAGGCTGCGCCGCCCGACGGCACGACCTTCTTCGTCAGTCACGACCACACCATCTCCATCCTGCCACTGGTGCTGAAGAACCCCGGCTTCGACCCGGCCAGGGACTTCGTGCCGGTGGCCGGCTTTGCGACCTTTGCCAACGCGCTGGCGCTGTCGGGCGGCACGCCGGCGGCCAGCCTGCCGGAGTACTTGGCCTGGGTGAAGAAGCAGGGCGGCCAGGGCAGCATCGGCGTGCCGGCGCCGGCCTCGGTGCCGGAGTTCCTCGTCAAGCTGCTTGGCGAGAAGAACGGCCTGAACCTGCTCAGCGTGCCCTATCGCGGCAGCGCGCCCATGGTGGCCGACATGCTGGGCAACCAGATCAGCGCGGGCGTGGGCTCGGTGCCCGACCTCATCGTCAACCACCAGCAGAAGAAGCTGCGCATCGTCGCCGTCATGGGCCAGCAGCGTCAGGCGGTTGTCCCAGAGGTGCCGACATTTGCCGAACTGGGCATTGCCGGCTTCGAGGACCTGCCCTACTACGGCCTGTTCGCGCCGGCCGGCACCGCGCCGGCCGTGGTGGAGCGCTTCTCCAACGCGCTGGCCGGTGTCATCGCCCAGGCCGGCGTGAAGGCGCGGCTGACCGAACTGGGCCTGTCGGTGGGCATGATGAGCTCGGCCCAGCTGGCGGCCCGGGAACGCGCCTACGCGGCAGCCTGGGCCCGCATCATCAAGGGCGGGGGCTTCCAGCCTCAGTGAGCAGGCGGTCCAGCATCAGGCTGGACCATTCGCCCTGCAGCCACAGATTGCCCAGCAGCCCCTGGCGCTCGGCCAGGAAGGCGCTGACCAGCGGCCCGGCCGGCGCGCGCTCGGGCGAGCACAGCAGCACCAGGCGCTGGGCGCCCTCCTCTTCCAGCCGACCCAGCCAATCCATGGCCAGCAGCTTGTCGACGACGGGGCTGAGCTGCAGCGGGTCCACGCGCAAGGCGCTGGCCAGGCCCAGGTCCGACAGGCCCTGCTTGCCGGCCTCGCGCACGCGCCAGAGCTCGCGCAGCACCTCCAACGCCAGCGCCATGGGCTGGCCCGGCGTGTCGGGCCGCAGGTGCAGGCGGCCGGTCAGGCTGGGCGTGTTGGCCGCCAGGATGGCGCCCAGCAGCACGATGACCCAGCCGAGGTAGACCCAGACCAGGAAGACCGGCACGGTGGCGAAGGCGCCGTAGAGCGTCGAATAGGTCGGCACCAGCTTGACGTACCAGGCCAGCAGCGACTTGGCGAAGGCGAAGCCTATCGACACGAAGGCGCCGCCCAGCAACGCATGGCGCCAGCGCACATGGGTGTTGGGCACGTAGTGGAAGAGGCCGGCGATGGCCAGGCCCAGCAGCACGATGTCGGCGCCGCCCAGCAGCGCGGCAAGGTTGCCGGGCATCTTGGTGATGAGACCCTGGCCGACGCTGACGGCATAGCTGGTCAGCGTGAGGCTGCCGCCCAGCAGCAGCGGGCCCAGCGTCAGCGCGGCCCAGTAGACGAGCACGCGCTGGGCCATGGGCCGCGGCCGCTTGACGCGCCAGATGGCGTTGAGCGTGCGGTCGATGGTGAGCATCAGCGCCAGTGCCGTGATGCCGAGAAACACCAGGCCCACCGCGCCCAGCTTGTTGGCCTTGGCCGCGAACTGCGTCAGCGCACCCAGCACGGGCTTGGCGATGTTGGGCGGGATCAGGCTCTTCAGGAAGTACTGCTCCAGCGCCGCCTGCAGGCTGGAGAAGATGGGAAAGGCCGTGAAGATGGCCAGCATCACCGTCAGCAGCGGCACGAGCGAGATGAGCGTCGTGAACGTGAGGCTGCCGGCGGTGAGGCCGAGCTTCTCTTCGCGGAATCGCTGGCGGAAGGTGTGCAGCGTCTGCAGCCAGGGCCAGGCCAGCAGTTCGGTGATGAAGTCGCTGGCGAAGGCGATGGGGTTGCGCGCGAGGGGCGCGTCGGGGCTGTCGGGCTCTGCCGGCGGGACTGGGGTCAGGGACATGGCTTCTATGATGCCGCAGCTATGTCCTCCGCCCTCGAAAGAACCCAACCCCGCGCGAACGAACGCCTGTCGCGCAACCTCGCTTTTGGCGCCACCGTCGCGCTGATCCTGCTGTGCCTGGCCTGGGAGTTGTGGCTGGCGCCGACGGGCCGCGGCACGCTGGCCGTGAAGGCGCTGCCGCTGCTGGCCGCGCCCGTCGGGTTGTGGCGTTACCGCATGTACACCTACCGCTGGCTGTCGCTCGCCATCTGGCTCTATGTGATGGAAGGCCTGGTGCGCTCCACCAGCGAAGCTGGCCTCGGCCAGTGGCTGGCGCTAGGCGAGGTGATCCTGGGCGTCGTCATCTTCATCGCCTGCACGGCGCAGATCCGCCTGAGGCTGGCGGCGGCGAAGGCGTCATGAACGCCCTGCTCGACGCGCTGCGTGAGCGGCTCGGCGAGGCGGGCCTGCTGGTGGGTGGCGACCTGGCGGCCTACGAGAACGACTGGCGCAAACGCTACGTGGGCCACGCGCTGGCCGTGGCGCGGCCGGCCTCGACCGAGGAAGTGGCTGCCGTGATGCGCCTTTGCCACGAGCACCGCGTCGCCGTCGTGCCCCAGGGTGGCAACACCGGGCTGGTGGGCGGCTCGACGCCGGACGACAGCGGCCGCCAGCTCGTGCTGAGTCTGTCACGCATGAAGCGCGTGCGCGGCATCGATGTGGCCAACGCCAGCCTGACGGCCGAGGCCGGCTGCGTGCTGGCCGTGGTGCAGGCGGCAGCGGCCGGTGCGGGCCTGCTGTTCCCGCTCAGCCTCGCGGCCGAGGGCTCGTGCACTCTGGGCGGCAACCTGGCGACGAATGCCGGTGGCACGCAGGTGCTGCGTTATGGCAATGCGCGCGAGCTGTGCCTGGGGCTGGAGGTCGTGACCGCGAGCGGCGAGATCTGGCACGGCCTGTCGGGCCTGCGCAAGGACAACACCGGCTACGACTTGCGCGATCTCTTCATCGGCAGCGAGGGGACGCTGGGCGTCATCACTGCCGCGACGATGAAGCTCTACCCGCAGCCCAAGGACCGCCTGACGGCGCTGGCGGCATGCGCGTCCCTGGACGATGCGGTGGCGCTGCTGGGCCTGGCGCGCGAGCGTGCGGGGGATGCGCTGACCGGCTTCGAGGTCATGAACCGGTCCTCGCTCGCCTTGGTGGCGCGCGAGCTGCCGCAGCTGGCCCAGCCGCTGGGCGCGGCCGAATGGACGGTGCTGCTGGAGCTGTCCGACGCCGAGAGCGCCGAGCATGCGCATGGCGTGTTTGAGGGCTTGCTGGAGGCAGCCATCGAGCAAGGCACCGTGCAGGACGCAGCCATCGCTCAGAACATCCAGCAAGCGAAGACCTTCTGGCACTTACGCGAATCCATCCCGCTGGCCCAGGCCCAGGCGGGGCTGAACATCAAGCACGACATCTCACTGCCGGTGTCTGCCATTCCCGGCTTCGTCGCCGAGATGGATGCGGCGCTGACGGCCTATCTGCCCGGCATCGAAGTGATCGACTTCGGCCACCTGGGCGACGGCAACCTGCACTACAACGTGCAGGCACCGGCCAGCGTGGCACCGGCGGAGTTCCTGGCCACGCACGAGCCGGCGATCAACGAGCTGGTCTACAACGCCGTGCAGCAGCGCGGCGGGTCGATCTCAGCCGAGCATGGCATAGGCCGGCTCAAGCGCGAGGAACTCGCTCAACGCAAGGACCCGACGGCCCTCGCGTTGATGCGGGCGATCAAGCGGGCACTGGACCCGCTGGACCTGCTCAACCCTGGACGACTGGTGTGACCGTGACGCGGCGGCCGGTGGCGAGGCGGCCCAGCTTGACGATCATGCGGAACACGAAGCGCACCATCACCAAGGTCAGCACCGCCTCGATCAGCGTGATGAAGAAGGCGCCCACCACGGTGAAGCGCGGCTCACGGCGGTGGAACTTGGCCAGCGCGCCATCACGGGCGAGCTCGATGCTGTCGTAGAAGGTGGGCACGATCAACAGCGTCAGGAAGGTCGACGTGATCGTGCCGCCGATGATGGCCACGGCCATCGGGCGGTAGAACTCGCCGCCCTCGCCGATGCCCACGGCCACCGGCAGCATGCCGGCGATCAGCGCCAGCGTCGTCATCAGGATGGGCCGGAAGCGCTTGCGGCCCGCATGCATCAGCGCCTCTTCGCGGTCGATGCCGGCCTTCTCCTCCTGGCGCGTTGCATCCAGCAGCAGGATGGCGTTCTTGGCCACCAGGCCCATCAGCATGATGACGCCGATGAGGCTCATCAGGTTCAGCGTGCCGCCGGTCAGCAGCAGCGCCAGCACGACACCGATCAGGCTCAGCGGCAGCGACAGCATGACGCCCAGCGGCGCCGTGAAGCTGTTGAACTGGATGACGAGCACGAAGTACATCAGCGCGATGCCGGCCAGCAGCGCGGTGATCATGGCCGTGAACACGACCTGCTGGTCACGTGCCGAGCCGGCCAGCTCGATGCCGAAACCGGGCGGGAAGGCGATCTTCTCGGCCAGCTTCTTGGCCTCGGCCGTGACCTCGCCGGGCGCGCGGCCCTGGGCGTTGGCGCTGACGGTGATGGTGCGCTTGCCGTCCCCGTGCTGGATCTGGCCGGGGCCTTTGCCCATGGTGACGGTGGCGATCTGGTCCAGCGGCACCATGCGGTTGGTGCCGGTCACGGTGATGGGCAGGCGCTCGATGTTGGCGGCGTCCACGCGGTCGGCCGGGTGCAGGCGCACGGCCACGTCGCGGGCCTCGCCGGTCGGGTCGATCCAGTCACCCACCTCGACACCGGCAAAGGCCACGCGCAGCGCCTGGGCCGCGTCGTTGACCGAGATGCCCATCTGGTTGGCCAGACCGCGGTCGAGCTCGATCTGCAGCTCGTTCTGCGGGTCCTGCTCGGAATAGCCCACGTCCACCGCGCCCTTGACGCCGCGCAGCGTCGTCACGAACTGCTGCGTGATCTCCTGCAGCTTGCGCGAGTCGGCGCCGTAGAAGCGGATCTGCACGGGCTTTTGCGCGCCGTTGTTCAGGTCGTCCAGAACGACGTACTCGGCGCCGACCAGGCGGCCGACCTTCTCACGCAGGATCTTGGCCACATCGGTGGCCGAACGCTGGCGCTCGGTGCTCTTGCCGATGTCGACGTAGATACGACCACCGCTGGCGTTGGGATAGGCCATCGTCGCCTTGGTCTCGGGCATGGTCGAGGCCAGGGAGGCGGCGGCATCAAGCTTGAGCTTGGAGTAATCGAGGCTGCTGGACGCCGGTGAGCGCACGTCGATGACCAGGAAACCGGCATCGGCCTGCGGCAGGAAGCTGGAGCCGCCGATCGTGGCCTGCAGCGCGATGGCGCCGACGAAGCTGGCCACGGCAAACGCGGCCATCCAGCGCCGGTGATGCAGCGCCCAGGCGATGACATGGCCATAGCCGTTGGAGACGCGGTCGAACCACTCGTTGAAACGGTGCAGCAGCTTGCTGATGCCCTTCTTCTCGGCGTGGTGGTAGCCCGGGGGGTCACCCCAGTAGGCCGACAGCATGGGGTCGAGCGTGAAGCTGATCAGCAGCGAGACGATGACCGAGGCGACGACAGTCAGCGCGAAGGGTTTGAACCACTGGCCGGGGCCGTTGCCCATGAAGGCGACCGGCACGAACACGGCGACGATGGCGAAGGTGGTGGCCGCAACGGCCAGGCCGATCTCGGCCGTACCCTCGCGCGCGGCGGTGACGCGGTCGCTGCCGCGTTCCATGTGCCGCACGATGTTCTCCCGCACGACGATGGCGTCGTCGATCAGCACGCCGATGGCCAGCGACAGGCCCAGCAGGCTCATGAAGTTCAGCGAGAAGCCCAGCAGCCAGACGGCGATGAAAGCGGCCAGCACCGAGGTGGGCAGGGACAGCGCGGTGATCAGCGTGGAACGCCAGCTGTTCAGGAAGGCATAGACGACGAAGATGGTCAACCCGGCGCCGAACACCAGCGCGTGGGTCACGTTGTTCAGGCTGTTCTCGGCGTCCTTGCCGCCGTCCTGCGTGATCTCGAGCGTCGTGCCCTTGGGCAGGTCCTTCTCAACTTCCTTGAGCAGCTTGCGCGCGTCGTTGGCGACACCGACGGTGGAGCTGTCACGCGAGCGCGTGATGGAGATACCGACATTAGGCCGGCCGTTGCGCAAGCTATAGCCGCTCATCTCGGCAAAGCCGTCCTTGACCTCGGCCACCTGGCCCAGGCGCACGACGGTGCCGACGCCGTTCGTGACCAGGCGCTTGACGATCATCTGCTCGAACTCGGCCGGGCTCTCCAGGCGGCCCAGCAGGCGGATGCTCTGGTCTTCCAGCGCGCCGCGCACCTTGCCGACCGGCGCGGTGGTGTTCTGGGCGCGCACGGCGTTGGTCACCTCGGTAACGGAGACGCCGAACTCGCGCAGCCTGTCGGCGCGCAGCAGGATGGACAGCTCGCGCCTGAGCGCGCCATTGACATTGACAACCGCCACGCCGGTGATGCCGCGGAAGCGTTCGGCTAGCTGGTCCTCGGCCAGGCGGCTGAGCTGGGCGTGCGTCAGCGTCGTGCTGGACAGCGACAGCTGCAGGATGGGCTGGGCGCCCGGGTCGGCCCGCGTGATGATGGGCTCGCGGATCTCGGTGGGCAGCTTGTAGCGCACCGAGGCGATGGCGTTGCGCACCTCGTCGGCGGCCTCGATCATGTTCTTCGAGAAGTCGAAGATCAGCACGAGGGTGGCACTGCCCTCGCGCGACGTGGAGTTGGAGCGATCCACGCCGGAGATGCTTTGCAGCGCCTTCTCGATGCGGTTGACGACCTCGCGCTCCACCGTCTCGGGCGACGCGCCCGGGTAGGGGATGTTGATGACGAGCACGGGCGGCTCGACCTCGGGGAACTGGTTGACCTTGAGCTTGGACAATGCCAGCAGGCCCACCAGCATCAGCCCGATGACCATGACCACGGTCGCGACGGGCTTGTTGATGCTGAAGTTGGAGAGGAACATGAGCTGACCTCTTGAGGGTTACTTGCTGGCTGCAGGGGTGGGTGGCACGGCGGATGCCGCGGCGGCACCTGCGCCGACACGCTGCACGGGCGCGCCGTCAACCAGGCTGCTCGTGGGCGCGCGCAGCACCAGGTCACCCAGGGCCAGGCCTGAGGTGATGACGACTTCGCCGCGGCGGTCATCGCGCTCGCCCAGCGTCACGGCGACCTTCTTCAACTGATTGCCGGCCACCTTCCAGACGACGGCGGTGTCGCCCAGGCGCTGCACCGAGCCTTCGGCCAGCACCAGCGAGCGGCGGTCGGCGTTCTCGACGCGGCCTTCTGCGTAAAGACCGGCGACCTGGGGCGCCTTGCTGCGGTCGTTGAACTCAGCAATGAGTTCGACCTGGCGTGTCGTCGCGTTGGCAGAGGCGTCGATGCGCGCCAGCTTGCCGCTGAACTCGGCGTCGCCAAAGCCGTTGATGCGGAAGGCCACCGGTTGCCCGACCTTGAGTTCGCCGAGGCGGTCGGCGGAGACCTGGCCTTCGAAGCGCATGGAGGCGGGGTCGATGACCTTGATGAGTTCGCGGCCGACCTGGACGGTGTCGCCCACCGACGTCTTGCGCTCGCTGACGACACCGTCGAACGGGGCGCGGATCTCGGTGCGCGAGACCTGCTGGCGGGCCGTGGCCGCACGTGCCTTGGCTGCGGCCAGCTCGCTCTGCGCAGAGTTGCGGCGCACCTCGGCGTCTTCCAGACCCTGCATGGAAATCATGCCCTGCTGGTTCAGCGTGCGCTGGCGGACCAGCACGCGCTCGGTCTGCTCGAAGCTCTGCTGGGCGGCGCGCAGGGCCTCGTCGGCAGACGTGAGGCCGTCGCGGATGGAGGTGGGATCCAGGCGGATGATGAGATCGCCAGCGCGCACGCGCTCGCCGTTGTCCTTGGCCACCTGCACCACCACGGCGGCCACCTCGGCGCGCAGGTCGGCGCGGCGGGCGGGCTGGATGGCACCGGAGATCACGGCGCCGCCGATCAGGCCGCTCTGCCCCACCGCACGCAGGTCCTCGGGCGCCAGCAGCAGCGGCGCGGCGGGCTTGGCCGCAGCGGCCTTGTCGTCGGGCTTGCCACCCTTGCCGCAGGCGGTGAGGGCCAGAGCCAGCGTCAGAGCGGTGAGGATCGGCGTTGCGCGAATCATGGAAAAACCTTCTTGTGAGGACAGGGTTCGAACGACAAAAACACTTGAGCTTAACGATCTGATACAGAGCCGCCAGAGGTCATGTACGAAGTGCCCGCCGGTTCTTCAACGGCGGGGCACGTGAGATCAGGCAGGTTGCCAGCTCAGCGCCCAGGCACCTTGTTGCCAGCGCCGCAGCCACAGCAGACCGATCAGCGTCTTGGCGTCGGTCAGCTCACCGCTGGCGGCCATGCGGTCGAGGTCGTCGACCGAGTGCGTGACGATCTCCAGGAACTCGCCGTCGTCGAGCTTCTGCTCGCCGCGCTGGAGGCCACGCGCGAAGTAGATGTGGATGCCCTCGTCCGAGTAGGCAATGGCGTTGTGCAAGACGCCGGCATAGGCCCATTCGGCTGCGCGGTAGCCGGTCTCTTCGAGCAGCTCGCGCTGGCCGCACACCAGCGGGGCCTCGCCGGCGTCGAGCTTGCCGGCCGGGAACTCCAGCATCACGCGAGCCATGGGGTAGCGGTACTGGCGCTCCATCAGCAGGCGGCCGTCATCCAGCAACGGCACGACCATCACGGCGCCGGGGTGGCGGATGTATTCGCGGTGCGCGGTCCTGCCGTCGGGCAGTGCGACGCTGTCGCGACGCACGTCCAGGAAGTGGCCGCGATAGACCTGGGTGCTGTCGAGCAGGCGCTCGACAAGATGGTCGTCCTCAGATTCGGCCACGGCGCAGATATCTCCAGACGAAGCCAGGGAAGCCCAGCGTGATGAAGAGGCAGGTGCCCGCCGCGTAGAACTCCCAGCCCTGGGAGTGCCGCTGGCCGATGCGGGCCTCCAGTGCGGAACCCACGGCAAAGGTCAACGAGGCCATCAACACCAGCTCGAGCAACCGCCACCAGGCAGCCTTGGGCGCACGGCGCGGGCCGACGAGCAGCAGCCGCTCGTTGAAGTAAGGCAGGTTGGCCGCGATGACGGCCAGGGCGAGAACCAGCCAGACGGCGGCGGACTGGTCCATGCCTTCTTAAGTTGCCAGTGCTTGGCGGATCGCGACCTTGCACAGCTCCAGCAGACCGCCGGGCAGCAGGCCGAAGACCAGCACGGCGGCGCCATTGAGCGTCATGACGAAGCGCACGTCGCCCGGCGCGGCCAGCGGGGCCGTGTCGGTCGGTGCGTCGAAGAACATGACCTTGACGACACGCAGGTAGTAGAAGGCGCCGATCAGCGACACAACGACGGCGAAGCCAGCCAGCCACAGGTAGAACGGCAGGCCGGTGGACACCAGCGCCTGCAGCACGGCGAGCTTGGCGTAGAAGCCAACGGTGGGCGGCAGGCCGGCCAGCGAGAACATGAAGATGGACATGACCAGCGCGAACCACGGGCTGCGCTTGGCGAGGCCGGCCAGGTCCTTGATCTCCTCGGCCTCATGACCTTGGCGCGACAGCAGAATGATCATGCCGAAGGTGCCCAGCGTCGTCAGCACGTAGGTGACGGCATAGAACATGGCCGCGCTGTAGGCGTTGGCCGCCGACAGCGTGTTGTTGTTGACCACGCCCGAGGTCATGCCCAGCAGCATGAAGCCCATGTTGGCGATGGTCGAGTAGGCGAGCATGCGCTTGAGGTTGCTCTGCGCGATGGCCGCCAGGTTGCCGATGAGCAGCGACATGATGGACAGCACGACCAGCATCTGCTGCCAGTCCACGGCCAGGCCGATCATGCCTTCGACGAGCAGGCGCACGGTGATGGCAAAGGCAGCCAGCTTGGGTGCTCCACCGATCAGCAGCGTGACGGCCGTGGGCGCGCCCTGGTAGACGTCGGGCACCCACATGTGGAAAGGTGCGGCACCCAGCTTGAAGGCCAGGCCGGCGACGACGAAGACGGTACCGAAGACCAGCACACTCTTGTTCGGGATGCCCTTGGAGATGACGTCGAAGACTTCGGGGATGGTCAGCGAGCCGGTGGCGCCGTACATCATCGACAGGCCGTACAGCAGGAAGCCGCTGGCCAGCGCGCCGAGGACGAAATACTTCATCGCTGCTTCGGTCGAGACCGCATGGTCGCGGCGCAGCGCCACCAGTGCGTACAGCGACAGGCTCATCAGCTCCAGGCCGAGGTAGACGACCAGGAAGTTGTTGGCCGACAGCATCACGTTGATGCCCAGCAGCGAGAACAGGCTGAGGATGAAGAGCTCGCCCTTGAGCATGTCGCGCGAGGCGGCGTAGGGGCGCGCATAGACCAGCGTGATCAGCGTGGCCAGGCAGGCGAAGCCGGCCAGCAGGTGGCCCATGGGATCGGCCACCACCATGTTCTGCATGGCGTAGGTCGTCACGCCCGCGTCGAAATAGGCGAAGTGCATGCCGCCCACGACGACCAGCGTCAGCTGGGTCAGCCAGTAGGTGGGGCGGCGTTGCTCGTCGGTGACCCACAGGTCAGCCAGCGCAACGACGCAGCCCATCACGAGCAGCAGGATTTCAGGGTAGATCGCGAGCCAGTTCATGTCGTTCATTGTTCTTGCCTCTGCTCGGGATCAGGCCGGGATCTTGGTGAGCGCGACGTGCTTGAGCAGCTCGGTGACCGACTCGTGCATCACGTCGGTGAAGGGCTTGGGATAAAGGCCCATGTAGAGGGTCGCCACCGCCAGCAGTGCCAGCATCAGGAACTCGCGGCTGTTGATGTCGGTCAGCGCACGCACGTCGTCGTTGGCGATGTCGCCGAAGTAGACGCGCTTGATCATCCACAGCGTGTAGGCCGCGCCGAACACCAGCGCCGTCGCCGCCACGCCGCCAAGCCAGAAGTTGAACTGCACGGTGCCGAGGATGACCATCCACTCGCCGACGAAGCCGGCCGTGGCGGGCAGGCCGCAGTTGGCCATGCCGAAGAACACGGCGAAGGCGGCGAACTTGGGCATGGTGTTGACGACACCGCCATAGGACGCGATCTCACGCGAATGCACGCGGTCGTAGAGCACGCCGATGCACAGGAACATGGCGCCGGACACGAAGCCGTGCGAGATCATCTGCACGAGGCCGCCGGACACGCCGAGCTCGTTGAAGATGAAGAAACCCAGCGTCACGAAGCCCATGTGGGCGATGGACGAATAGGCCACCAGCTTCTTCATGTCCTTCTGCACCAGGGCCACGAGGCCGATGTAGACGACGGCGATCAGCGACAGCGCAATGATGAGCCAGGCCCACTGGTGGGCGGCGTCCGGCGCGATGGGCAGCGAGAAACGCAGGAAGCCATAGCAGCCCAACTTCAGCATGATGGCAGCCAGCACGACGGAGCCGCCCGTGGGCGCCTCGACGTGGGCGTCGGGCAGCCAGGTATGCACCGGCCACATCGGCACCTTGACCGAGAACGCGGCCAGGAAGGCGAAGAAGAGGTAGGTCTGCGCGGTGCCCGACAGCGGCAGCTTGTGCCAGGTCTGGATGTCGAAGCTGCCGCCCGGCACCTGCGAGTACAGGTAGAGCAGCGCGATCAGCATCAAGAGCGAGCCGGCCAGCGTGTAGAGGAAGAACTTGAAGGCCGCGTAGACGCGGTTCGCACCGCCCCAGACGCCGATGATGATGTACATCGGAATCAGCGTGGCCTCGAAGAACACGTAGAACAGCATGCCGTCCAGCGCGCTGAACACGCCCACCATCAGGCCCGACAGGATCAGGAAGGCGCCCATGTACTGGTTGACGCGCGTCTCGATGACCTCCCAGGCGGAGATGACGACGATGATCGTGATGAAGGCCGTCAGCGGCACGAACCACATCGAGATGCCGTCCACGCCCAGGTGGTAGTGGATGTTGAAACGCTCGATCCAGGGTTGGTTCTCGACGAACTGCATCGCAGCGGTCGTGGTGTCGAAGAGGTTGATCAGCGGCAGCGTGACGACGAAGCTCGCCACGGCGGCGACCAGCGCCATCCAACGCACAGCCTGGGCCTGTTCGTCGCGCCCGAGCGCCAGCAGCAGAGCGCCGCAGGCAATGGGCAGAAAAATCGCAAGACTCAAATACGGTGTCATTCTTGTTCTCCGCCTCTCGCTCAGGCCCCGAGCAGGGACTTGAATTGCGGCTCGATGTAGGGCCACAGCTGCCAGGTCATCAGACCGGTGACGCCGAGGATCATGACGAGGGCGTACCAATACAGGTAACCGCTTTGCAGGCGACGCACCAGGCCGGCAATGCCGCCCACAGCGCGGGCCGAGCCGTTGATGACGAGCCCGTCGATCAGCGCTCCGTCGCCGCCCTTCCACAGGCCGGTGCCCAGCAGGCGCGCGCCACGGGCCAGCACGTTCTCGTTGAACCAGTCCAGGAAGTACTTGTTCTCGAGGATGACGATCAGCGGGCGCAGCACCTTGGCCAGTGTGGCCGGAATGGCGGGGGCCACCATGTAGAACACGTAGGCCGTGGCGACACCGCCGAGCGCCAGCCAGAACGGCAGCGTCATCAGCCCGTGCACGGCCATCTTGAAAGCGCCTTGGAACTCATGGGCCAGTTCCTCCATGGCCGGATGGGCATGCAGGTTGACGGTGATGGCGTCCTTCAGGAAGTCGCCATACAGCATCGTCTCGATGCTCATGTAGCCGATGACGACCGAGGGAATGGCCAGCAGCACCAGCGGCACCCAGACGACGGCGGGCGACTCGTGCGGCACGTGCGCATGCGAATCATGACCGTGGTCATCGTCGTGATGGTCGTGCTCGCCCGGGAAGGGCTTGTGCCGGAAGTTCTCCTTGCCATGGAAGACCAGGAAATACATCCGGAACGAGTAGAAGGCCGTCACGAACACGCCGGCGACGACGGCGAAGTAGGCGAAGCCCGCAGCCGGCAGCGTGCTGGCGTGCACGGCCTCAATGATCGAGTCCTTSGAGTAGAAGCCCGAGAACAGCGGCGTGCCGATCAGCGCSAGCGAACCCAGCAGCGACGTGATCCAGGTGATCTTCATGTACTTGCGCAGGCCGCCCATGTTGCGGATGTCCTGGTCATGGTGCATGCCGATGATSACSGAGCCSGCGCCGAGGAACAGCAGCGCCTTGAAGAASGCGTGCGTCATCAGGTGGAAGACGGCGACCGAGTAGGCCGAGGCGCCCAGGGCCACTGTCATGTAGCCGAGCTGGGACAGCGTCGAGTAGGCGACGACGCGCTTGATGTCGTTCTGGATGATGCCCAGGAAGCCCATGAACAGCGCCGTGATCGAGCCGATCACCATGACGAAGTTCAGCGCCGTATCAGACAGCTCGAACAGCGGCGACATGCGCGCCACCATGAAGATGCCGGCCGTCACCATCGTCGCCGCGTGGATCAGCGCGGAGATGGGCGTCGGGCCTTCCATCGAGTCCGGCAGCCAGACGTGCAGCGGGAACTGCGCCGACTTGCCCATTGCGCCGATGAAGAGGCAGATGCACGCGACGGTCATCAGCGACCAGTCGGTGCCGGGGAAGACCATCTTGGACAGCAGATCCGCCTTGGCGAAGGTCTCGGCGTAGTTCAGCGTGCCGCCGAAGGCCACCAGCAGGCCGATGCCGAGGATGAAGCCGAAGTCACCGACCCGGTTCACCAGGAAGGCCTTCATGTTGGCGAAGATGGCCGTCGGTTTCTTGTACCAGAAGCCGATCAGCAGATACGACACGAGGCCCACCGCTTCCCAGCCGAAGAACAGCTGGAGCATGTTGTTGCTCATGACCAGCATCAACATGCTGAACGTGAACAGCGAGATGTAGGAGAAGAAGCGCTGGTAGCCGTCGTCCTCTTCCATGTAGCCGATGGTGTAGATGTGCACCATCAACGACACGAAGGTCACGACGCACATCATCATGGCGGTCAGGCCGTCGATGAGGAAGCCGACCTCCATCTTCAACGGGCCGAGGTTCATCCACTCGTAGATGGTCGCGTTGAAGCGCGCACCGTCAACGGCCACGCTGTACAGCGTTTGGGCCGACAGGATGAAGGCGATCAGCACGCCGAGGATGGTGACGATGTGCGAGCCGCGGCGGCCCACCGTCTTGCCGAAGAAGCCGGCAACGATGGCGCCCGCGAGTGGCGCCAGGGCCACCGTCAACAAAACGTTCTGGGAGAGTTGTGCAGACATCTTTTTCTCAACCCTTCAGCGCGTCGAGTTCCTCGACGTTGATGCTGGCGCGGTTGCGGAACAGCACGACGAGGATGGCCAGGCCGATGGCCGACTCGGCCGCCGCGACGGTCAGGATGAAGAACACGAAGACCTGGCCGGCCATCTTGTCCGCCTCGACAGGCAGGTAGTGCGAGAAGGCGACGAAGTTCAGGTTGACCGCCAGCAGCATCAGCTCGATGGCCATCAGCAGCACGATCAGGTTCTTGCGGTTCAGGAAGATGCCGATCACCGACAGCGCGAACAGCATCGCGCCCAGCGTCAGGAAGTGGCCCAGGGTCAGTCCAGCGGCGCCGATCATGCCTGGCCTCCTTCGGTGGGTGCGGCGGGCGGAGCCGGCGGCGTGGCGACGGTCGGTGCCATCTTGACGATCTTCAGGCGCTGGGCCTTGGTGACCTTGATCTGCTCCGACGGGTCCATGGCGCGCGAGTCCTTGCGGCGGCGCAGCGTCAGGGCGATGGCGGCGACGATGGCGACCAGCAGCAACACGGCCGCGATTTGCAGCGGGTACAGGTAGGCCGTGTAGACCTCGATGCCGAGCAACTTGGTGTTGCCCATCTTGATCTGCTCGGCGGTGGCTACCGGTGCGTCGGTCAGCTGGAAACCGCCCATCAGAACGATGCCCATCTCGAAGGCGATCAGCGCGCCGACGACGGCCGCGAGCGGCAGGTGCTTCCAGAAGCCCTCACGCACGCCGTCCGTATTCAGGTCCAGCATCATGAYGACGAACAGGAACAGCACCATGACGGCGCCGATGTAGACGAGCACCAGCGCGATGGCGAGGAACTCGGCCTTCAGCAGCAACCAGATGCAGGACGCCGTGAAGAAGGAGAGGATCAGGAACAGCGCCGCATGCACGGTGCTGCGCGCCGTGATGACGCGGAACGAACTCACCAGCAGGATGCCGGAGAAGACGTAGAAAAGGATGGTCGTGATGTCCATACGTATCCAGGCCAGCTGAGCTGGACCGCGGTGCGCCTCGCGGCGCGCCAGCGATCAGCGGTACTTGGCGTCGGCCTCCTTTTGAGCCGCGATCTCGGCTTCGTACTTGTCGCCAACGGCCAGCAGCATGTCCTTGGTGAAGTACAGGTCGCCGCGCTTCTCGCCGTGGTATTCGAAGATGCTCGTCTCGACGATGGAGTCCACCGGGCAGCTTTCCTCGCAGAAGCCGCAGAAGATGCACTTGGTCAGGTCGATGTCGTAGCGCGTCGTGCGGCGGCTGCCGTCGGCGCGCACGTCGCTCTCGATGGTGATGGCCATCGCCGGGCAGACAGCCTCGCAGAGCTTGCAGGCGATGCAGCGCTCTTCACCGTTCTCGTAACGGCGCAGCGCGTGCAGGCCGCGGAAGCGCGGACTCAGCGGCGTCTTCTCTTCGGGGAACTGGATGGTGATGTTGCGCGAGAGGAAATGCCTCCCGGTGAGCTTCATCCCCTTGAGCAGCTCCCAGAGGAAGAAGGTCTTCGCGAAATTCGTGATTGCAGTCATGGGCGCCGCCTCACTTCCAGATGTTGTACGGAGCCGGCAATTGCATCCAGGCACCGACAACGACCAGCCAGATCAGCGTGATGGGGATGAAGATCTTCCAGCCCAGACGCATGATCTGGTCATAGCGGAAGCGTGGGAACGTGGCGCGCACCCACAGGAACATCGTGACGACGAAGAAGGTCTTGCCGAACAGCCAGGCCCAGTTCCAGAACGCCATCGTGTGCTGGATGAAAGACGGCGTCTCCAAGCCGAACAGGCTCCAGGAGATCGGTGCCATCCAGCCGCCCAGGAACATGAGGACGGCCAGCGCCGACACCAGGATCATGTTGGCGTATTCGGCCAGGAAGAACATCGCGAACGACATGCCCGAGTACTCGATCATGTGGCCGGCGACGATCTCCGATTCGCCTTCGACGACGTCGAACGGGTGGCGATTGGTTTCGGCCAGGCCCGAGATGAAGTAGACGATGAAGATCGGGAACAGCGGCAGCCAGTTCCAGGACAGGAAGGTCAGGCCGTGCGACGCGAACCAACCGCGCTCCTGCACCTGCACGATTTCCGTCATGTTCAGGCTGCCGGTCACCATCAGCACGATGACGAGCGCAAAGCCCATCGAGATCTCGTAGGAGACCATCTGGGCCGACGCGCGCAGCGCACCGAGGAAGGCGTACTTCGAGTTCGATGCCCAGCCGGCAATGATGACGCCGTAGACCTCAAGCGACGTGATGGCCATCAGGAACAGCAGGCCGGCATTGACGTTGGCGACTGCGGCGTCAGGGCCGAAGGGCACGACGGCCCAGGCGGCCAGCGCCGGCATGATGGTCATGACGGGGCCGAGGAAGAACAGGCCCTTGTGCGCGGCGGCGGGCTTGATGATCTCCTTGAAGATCAGCTTGACCGCATCGGCAATGGGCGTCAGCAGGCCGTAGGGGCCGACGCGATTCGGGCCCGGCCGGATCTGCGACCAGCCGATGGCCTTGCGCTCCCACAGCGTCAGGTAGGCCACGCAGCCGAGCAGCGGCAGGATGACCGCGACGATCTTCAACAGGCTCCAGACCACGGGCCACAAGGCACCCAGCAAAGCAGCGCCGTTTTGGTAGAGAGAGTCGATCATGTGTTCAGGCTCCCTCAGACCTTGCTCAGCGTCAGCGTGCCGAAGGCGGCACCCAGCGCGGCGGTTTGTGCGAGGCCGGCGGGCACGCGGGCGACGCCGTCGGGCAGACCGGCTTCGAGGCGGGCGGGCAGTTGGGCGGCACCGCCGTCCTGCACGACACGAACCAGGTCGCCGTCAACCAGGCCGAGCTGTTGCCACAGTCCAGCAGGCAGGCCGACCGTGGCGGCTTCGCGGCCGTCGGCGGTCAGTTGCAGCGAGGTCGAGTTGCGCACCAGCGCGTCGGTTGCATAGATTGGCAGGTTGCCGAATCGCTCGACGCCCTCAGCCTTCGCCACAGCTTGCGRCGTGGCAGATGTCGCGTTGCTGAGCCGAGCGGTGATGTCACCACCCAGCGCCTGCTCGCGGACCTGCTCGGAGCTGTCCTGGTCGAAACCGGCCAAGCCCAGCAAGTTGCCCAACACGCGAAGCACCTTCCAGCCCGGGCGCGTTTCGGCCAGCGGCTTGACGACGCCGACGAAGCTTTGCAGGCGGCCCTCGGCGTTGACGAAGGAACCCGAGGTCTCCGTGAACGGCGCGATCGGCAGCAGCACGTCGGCGTATTCGAGACCGCTTTTGAACGGGCTCAGCACGACGACCATCTCGGCCGCGTCCAGCGCCTTGGCGGCGGCAGCGGCGTTGGCGGAGTCGAGCACCGGATCGGTGTTCAGCAGCAGTGCGGCCTTCAGCGGCGTGCCGGTCAGCATCTGGGCGGCGTTCAGGCCGTCAATCTGCGGCTGTGCCTTGACGAGCTGGGCGCCCACGGTGTTTGCAGCAGCGGTCAGGTAGCCGACGCTCGCGCCGGTCTGCGCGCCAATCCACTGCGCCAGCGCCAGCAGGCTGGTGGCTTGCGGATGTTCGGCGGCGGCGTTGCCCAGCAAGATGGCCTTGCGTTGACCCGAGACGAGACTGGCCGTGATGGCCTTGGCTTCTTCAGTCGCAGTGCCAGCCAGCGGTGCGCCTTCACCAATCGCGGCGGCCACGTCGGCCAGGGCTTGCACCCAGCCCGACGGCGCGACGGATTGCGACGCGGCGAGCGAGATCAGCCAGTCGTCGTTGTTGATGCCGACGCGATGGACGGCAGCGCCGCGACGCGCGGCGTGGCGCAGGCGGGCGGCGAACAGCGGATGGTCCTTGCGCAGGTTGGAGCCGACGACCAGCGCGCGGTCCAGTTCGGAGAGGCTCGCGATGCTCGTGCCCAGCCAATGCGCCTGACCAGCCGACGCGGCGTTGCCGAAGTCGCTGTGGCGCAGGCGGTGGTCGACGTTGTCGCTGCCCAGGCCGCGCACGATTTGCGCCAACAGGTGCAGTTCTTCCACCGTGTTGTGGGCCGAACCCAGCGCGCCGATAGACGCAGCGCCATGGTCGCCCTTGATGGACTTCAGGCCGTTGGCAACGTACTCAAGCGCCGTCGTCCAGTCGACCTGCTTCCAGGCGCCGCCCTGCTTGATCATCGGCGCGGTCAGGCGCGCATCGCTGTTCAGTGCTTCGTAGCTGAAGCGGTCGCGGTCGGCGATCCAGCATTCGTTGACGTCTTCGTTCTCCAGCGGCACGACGCGCAGGACCTGGTGGTTCTTGACCTGGACGACCAGATTGGCGCCGGTCGAATCGTGCGGGCTGACGCTCTTGCGGCGCGACAGCTCCCAGGTGCGGGCGCTGTAGCGGAACGGCTTGCTGGTGAGTGCGCCGACCGGGCAGATATCGATCATGTTGCCCGACAGCTCGGAGTCCACCGTGCGGCCGACGAAGGTCTGGATCTCGCTGTGCTCGCCGCGGTGGGCCATGCCCAGTTCCATCTGGCCGGCGATCTCCTGGCCGAAGCGCACGCAGCGGGTGCAATGGATGCAGCGGCTCATCTCTTCCATCGAGATCAGCGGGCCGACGTTCTTGTGGAAGACGACGCGCTTCTCTTCGGAGTAGCGGCTCTTGCCGGCGCCGTAGCCCACGGCCAGATCCTGCAACTGGCACTCGCCGCCCTGGTCGCAGATGGGGCAGTCCAGCGGGTGGTTGATCAGCAGGAATTCCATGACGCCCTGCTGGGCCTTGATCGCCTTGTCGCTCTTGGTGCGGACGATCATGCCTTGCGTGACCGGGGTCGCGCAGGCGGGCATGGGCTTGGGCGCCTTCTCCACGTCCACCAGGCACATGCGGCAGTTGGCCGCGATGCTCAGCTTCTTGTGATAGCAGAAGTGCGGGATGTAGGTACCGGCCTTCTCGGCAGCATGCATGATCATGCTGCCTTCCTTGGCCTCTACCTTCTGACCGTCGAGTTCGATTTCAACCATGGTGGTGTTTCTCTAGGCGCTCAGGTCGGAGCCACCAGGGGCTTCTTGTGTTCAATCAGGTGCAAGAACTCGTGCTTGAAGTTCTTGATCATGGCGCGCACGGGCATCGCGGCRGCRTCGCCYARMGCGCAGATSGTGCGGCCCTGGATGTTGTCGGCCACGGAGTTCAGCAGGTCGATGTCTTCTGCCCTGCCCTCGCCGTGATAGATGCGTTCCAGCACGCGGTGCATCCAGCCCGTGCCTTCGCGGCAGGGCGTGCACTGGCCGCAGGACTCGTGGGCATAGAAGTAGGACAGGCGCAGCAGGCTCTGCACCGCGCAGCGCGTGTCGTCCATGACGATGACCGCGCCCGAGCCCAGCATCGAGCCGGCCTTGGCGATGGAGTCGTAGTCCATCGTGCACTGCATCATCACTTCGGCCGTCAGCACGGGGGCAGACGAGCCACCGGGGATCACGGCTTTCAACGTGCGACCCTTGCGCACGCCACCGGCGAGTTCCAGCAGCTTGCTGAACGGCGTGCCCAGCGGAATCTCGTAGTTGCCCGGGCGCTCCACGTCACCAGACACCGAGAACAGCTTGGTGCCTCCGTTGTTGGGCTTGCCGATCTCGAGGTAGGCCTGGCCGCCGTTGCGGATGATCCAGGGCACCGCCGCGAAGGTCTCGGTGTTGTTGATCGTCGTCGGCCGGCCGTACAGGCCGAAGCTGGCCGGGAAAGGCGGCTTGAAGCGCGGCTGGCCCTTCTTGCCTTCCAGCGATTCCAGCAGCGCGGTTTCCTCGCCGCAGATGTAGGCGCCGAAACCATGGTGGCCGTGCAGCTGGAAGCTGAAGGTGGAACCGAGGATGTTGTCGCCGAGGTAGCCGGCGGCGCGCGCTTCTTCCAGGGCCGCTTCGAAGCGCTCGTAGACCTCGAAGATCTCACCGTGGATGTAGTTGTAGCCCACCTTGATGCCCATCGCGAACGCGGCGATGGCCATGCCCTCGATGACCTGATGCGGGTTGAACATCAGCAGGTCGCGATCCTTGCAGGTGCCCGGCTCGCCTTCGTCCGAATTGCAGACGAGGTACTTCGCACCGGGAAACTGGCGCGGCATGAAGCTCCACTTCAGGCCGGTCGGGAAGCCCGCGCCGCCGCGGCCGCGCAGGGCGGAGGTCTTCACTTCGGCGATGACTTGATCAGGCGTCATGCCGCCTTCAAGCGCGAGGATCTTCTTCAGCGCCGCGTAGCCGCCACGCGCTTCATAGTCCTTGATCGACCAGTTCTTGCCGTCCAGGTCCGCGTAGATCTGCGGCGTGATGTGACGACCGTGGAAGCAGGTCTCGTTGCCGGTGGATTGGAATTTGGTGAGGTCCAGCATCGTCTTCCTCAGGCCTTCGCAGCTTCAGCGCGCAGCACGTCGACCAGCTCGTCGAGCCGGTCGTTCGTCATGAAGCTGCACATCTGACGGTCGTTGACCAGCATCACCGGCGAGTCGGCGCAGGCGCCCAGGCACTCGGTCTTCTGCACGGTAAACAGGCCATCGGCCGTCGTGCCGCCCTGCTCGATGCCGAGCTTGCTGCACAGATGGTCCAGTGCGTTCTGACCGTCACGCAACTGGCAAGGCAGGTTCGCGCAGACGCCCAGCTTGAACTTGCCAACCGGGCGCTGGTTGTACATGTTGTAGAAGGTCGTCACCTCGTACACGGCGATAGGCGCCATGCCGAGATGAGCGGCGATCACATCTTCCGCAGCGCGCGGCACGAAGCCTTCTTCCTGCTGCACGATGGCCAGGCAGGCCATGACGGCGGACTGGCGCAGTTCGTAGGGGTACTTGGCAACCTCGCGGTCGAAGCGCGCGCGGGTGGCGTCAGAGAGTTGGTAGCTGCTCATCGATCAATCTCGCCGAACACGATGTCCATGGTGCCGATGATGGCGACGGCGTCCGCAATCATGTGGCCGCGACCCATCTCGTCCAGTGCGGCCAGATGGGCAAAGCCTGGCGCGCGGATCTTCAGGCGGTAAGGCTTGTTGGCGCCGTCGCTGACCATGTAGATGCCGAACTCGCCCTTGGGGTGTTCGACGGCCGCATAGGCCTCGCCCTCGGGCACGTGGAAGCCCTCGGTGAAGAGCTTGAAGTGGTGGATCAGCTCTTCCATGTTGGACTTCATGTCCACGCGCGAAGGCGGCGCCACCTTGTGGTTGTCGGTGATGACCGGGCCAGGGTTGGCGCGCAGCCAGGCCGAGCACTGCTGAATGATGCGGTTGGACTGACGCATCTCTTCCACGCGCACGACGTAGCGATCGTAGGTGTCGCCGTTGGTGCCGATGGGGATGTCGAAGTCCAGCTTGTCGTACACATCGTAGGGCTGCTTCTTGCGCAAGTCCCAGGCGATGCCGGAGCCGCGCAGCATCGGGCCGGTGAAGCCCAGGTTCAGCGCGCGCTCGGGCGACACGATGCCGATGCCGACCGTGCGCTGTTTCCAGATGCGGTTGTCGGTCAGCAGCGTTTCGTAGTCGTCGACGTTCTTCGGGAAGCGCCTGGTGAAGTCATCGATGAAGTCCAGCAGCGAGYCCTGGCGGTTCTCGTTGAGGCGGTCGATGGCCTTGGCATTGCGGATCTTGCTGGCCTGGTGCTTGGGCATCGTGTCCGGCAGGTCGCGGTAGACGCCACCTGGCCGGAAGTAGGCCGCATGCATGCGCGCGCCCGAGACCGCCTCGTACATGTCGAACAGGTCTTCGCGCTCGCGAAAAGCATAGATGAGCACATTCATCGCACCGCAGTCCAGGCCATGCGCGCCCAGCCACATCAGGTGGTTCAGCAAGCGCGTGATCTCGGCAAACATCACGCGGATGTATTGCGCGCGGACCGGTACCTCGATGCCCATCATCTTCTCGATGGCCAGGCAGTAGGCCTGCTCATTCGCCATCATCGACACATAGTCGAGACGGTCCATGTAGGGCAGCGACTGAATGTAGGTCTTGCTCTCGGCGAGCTTCTCGGTCGCGCGGTGCAGCAGGCCGATGTGCGGGTCGGCGCGCTGGATGACTTCGCCGTCCAGCTCCAGCACCAGGCGCAGCACGCCGTGGGCGGCCGGATGCTGCGGGCCGAAGTTGAGGGTGTAGTTCTTGATCTCGGCCATGTTCAGATTCCGCCGTACTTGTCTTCGCGGATGATGCGCGGCGTGATCTCGCGCGGCTCGATGCTCACCGGCTGGTAGATGACGCGCTTCTGCTCGGCGTCGTAGCGCATCTCGACATGACCCGACACCGGGAAGTCCTTGCGCATCGGGTGGCCGATGAACCCGTAGTCCGTCAGGATGCGGCGCAGATCGTCATGGCCGTCGAAGATGACGCCGTACATGTCGAAGGCTTCGCGCTCGAACCAGTCGGCCGAGCTCCACACGCCAGTGACCGAAGCTACAGCGGGAAAATCGTCGTCGGTGGCGAACACCTTCAGGCGCAGGCGCCAGTTCTTGCTGATCGACAGCAGGTGGCTGACGATGGCGTAGCGCGGGCCTTCATAGCCACCGTTGCCAAAGTCGCTGTAGTCGACACCGCAGAGGTCGATCAACTGCTCGAACTTCAACTCGGGGTGATCGCGCAGCGTCGTCGCCACATCCAGGTAATCGGCCGCACGCACAGTCAACGTCAGCTCGCCGAGGGCGGACTTCAGCGAGACGACGCGCTCGCCGAGGACGGCACCAACTTGCTGGGCCAGGGTTTCGAGATTCAGGCTCATACCTTGGCGCTCAGCGGGCAATGGTGTTTTCGCGGCGGATCTTGGCCTGCAATTGCAGGATGCCGTAGAGCAGCGCCTCGGCCGTCGGCGGGCAGCCGGGCACGTAGACATCCACCGGCACGATGCGGTCGCAACCGCGCACGACGGAATAGCTGTAGTGGTAGTAGCCGCCGCCGTTGGCGCAGCTGCCCATCGACAGCACCCAGCGCGGCTCGGCCATCTGGTCGTAGACCTTGCGCAGTGCCGGCGCCATCTTGTTGCACAGCGTGCCGGCCACGATCATCAGATCGGACTGGCGGGGGCTCGGGCGGAACAGCATGCCGAAGCGGTCGATGTCGTAGCGCGCAGCACCCGCGTGCATCATCTCGACTGCACAGCAGGCCAGACCGAACGTCATCGGCCACAGCGAGCCGGTCTTGGACCAGTTGATGAGCTTGTCGACCGACGTGGTGACAAAGCCTTCTTTCAGGACGCCTTCAATACCCATTTCGAATTCCCAGCAGCGTGTTTGGCTTAGCGCTTATTCCCAGTCCAGGGCGCCTTTTTTCCACTCGTAGGCAAAGCCGACGACCAGAATGCCGAGGAAGATGATCATCGCCCAGAAGCCCGTTGCACCGATTTCCTTGAGCGCGACGGCCCAGGGGAACAGGAAGGCAATTTCCAGGTCGAAAAGAATGAACAGAATGGCGACGAGGTAGTAGCGCACATCGAATTTCATGCGCGCGTCTTCAAAGGCCTCAAAGCCGCATTCGTAGGGGGAGTTCTTGGCCGCGTCGGGCCGATTCGGGCCGAGCAGCGCGCCGAGCACCTGGGGTGCGATCCCGACCACCGTGCCGACCAAAATGAAGAGGATGACGGGCAGGTATTGATCGAGATTCATCTGGGCTTTCTCGGGGTCGACTTCAATGTCTTCGTCAACGTGGCACGCAAGGAGCGGGCCACAAAAGCAAACAGGCGCGCCACCAGCGAATCGAAAAACTCGCTCGCGGATCGCGCCCGCCTTGAACCTTGCTTTGATCAACCCAGACCGGGTGATCTCAGCGACAGGTCGCCTTGGCTGACTCCCGCTTCAAGACCAGCGGGAATCCTAGCCGATGTTCTGGTGCCGTCGGCGAGACTCGAACTCGCACAGCTTTCGCCACTACCCCCTCAAGATAGCGTGTCTACCAATTTCACCACGACGGCAGGTATTCAAATATGCCTGGCGGCTAGTGAGGGTTTGCCTGCCAGACAGCCTCGCATTCTATACCGAAAATTCTGGGCTTCCCGGTGAGCAGGCGAGGGTTTTAGTCGGGATTCAGTTCGCTGCGGACGAAGCGGCAACCGAGGCCGGCACAGCCGGCGCCACGACAGCGCCAGGGATGGCGGCGGCACCCGAAGCGGCCGGAGCCGGAGCGGTGACGGGCGCGCGATCCAGTGCGCTGTCACCACCCGACGTGGCCGGGCGGCCGTTCGAGAGGAAGGCCAGGCCCAGCGTGCAACCAAAGAACAGCGTCGCAGCGACCGCCGTGGTGCGCGACAGGAAGTTGGCGCTGCCAGTGGCGCCGAACAGGCTGCCCGACGCACCACTGCCGAAGGAGGCACCCATATCGGCACCCTTGCCGTGCTGCACAAGCACCAGACCGATGATCGCCAGGGCCGACAGCAACTGAACGATCAACACCAGATTTGCAAAGAACTGCATTCCAAACACTCCATCAAAACTCTTGTGACGCGCGCCGGCATTGGCACGCGCCGGGGAAACTTCAGTGGGCCGCAGCCCGGCAGATGGCAGCGAAATCGGCCACCTTCAACGACGCGCCGCCAATCAGGCCACCGTCAATGTCTGCTTGAGAGAACAACTCGGCCGCGTTGTCGGCCTTGACGCTGCCGCCGTAGAGGATGCGCATGACGCCGGATCGGTCCGTCGCCGCGTGCAGTTGGGCGCGCAGCACGGCGTGCACGGCCTGCGCTTCGGCGGGCGAGGCGGTCAGGCCGGTGCCGATGGCCCAGACGGGCTCGTAGGCAACAACCATCTCGCCGCAGCAGTGGCCCAGCGTGTGGATGACGGCGGCAAGCTGACGCTTGACGACGGCCTCGGTCTGACCAGCCTCGCGCTCGGCGCGCGTTTCACCAACGCAGACGATGGGCGTCACACCATGGGCCAGCGCGGCCTTGGCCTTGTCGGCGACGAGCTGGTCGCTCTCCGCGTGATAGGCGCGGCGCTCCGAGTGGCCGACGATGGCGTAGCGGCAGCCGACGTCAGCCAGCATCGCGCTGGACACCTCGCCGGTGTAGGCGCCCTGCTCGTGCGAGGAGCAATCCTGCGCGCCGTAGACGATGGCATTGCCGGTCAGCGCAAGCGCGGTCTCGGCGATGTAGACGGCAGGCACGCAGACGGCGACATCGGCGTTCCAGGGGCCGGCTTCCTTGAGGCCGGCAAGCAACTGGGCATTGGCGGCGCGGCTGCCATGCATCTTCCAATTGCCTACGACGAGTTTTCTTCTCATGTCAGCTCTCCTCACCAGGTCAGCACGATCTTGCCGATGTGCTCGTTGGATTCCATCAGCGCGTGCGCCTCGGCCGCCTGGGCAGCAGGCAGTTCGCGGTACACGACCGGCTTGATGCGGCCGGCCTCGATCAGCGGCCAGACCTTGTCGCGCAGCGAGCGCGCCAGGCCTGCCTTGAACGCCGCCGAGCGCGGGCGCAGTGTCGAGCCGGTGATGGTCAGCCGCTTGCGCAGCACGAGGCCGGCATCAATCTCCGACTTCACACCGCCCTGCACTGCAATCAGCGCCAGGCGACCATCCTCAGCCAGCGCCTGCACGCCGCGGCCGATGTAGTCGCCGGCCACCATGTCCAGGATCACGTCGACACCGCGACCGCCGGTGGCGGCCTTGGCTTCGGCGACGAAATCCTGTTCGCGGTAGTTGATCGCCACGTCGGCCCCCAGCGCCTTGCAGGCCTCGGCCTTGTCTGCGCTGCCGACGGTGACCAGCACGCGGGCGCCCAGCGCCTTGGCGATCTGGATGGCCGTCACGCCGATGCCGCTGGAACCGCCGTGGACCAGCAGCGTCTCGCCGGCTTGCAAACCCACGCGGTCGAACACATTGGCCCAGACCGTGAAGCAGGTTTCCGGCAGCGTCGCAGCTTGCGTCAGCGTCCAGCCCTCGGGCACTGGCAGGCATTGGCCCACCGGCGCCGTGCAGAGCTCCGCATAACCGCCACCATTGACCAGCGCGCAGACCTTGTCGCCGATGGCAAAGCCGTTCGCAGCCAGGGCCTCGGCATCGCCGGCGACGATCTCGCCAGCAACCTCCAGCCCAGGCAGATCACTCGCACCCGGCGGCGGCGGGTAGGCGCCCTTGCGCTGCAGCACGTCCGGGCGATTGATGCCCGAAGCGGCTACGCGGATCAGGCACTCGCCCGGGCCCGCGACTGAATCCGGCCTTTCGGCCAGCTCCAGCACTTCAGRCCCGCCGGGGCGGGTGATCGCGATGGCCTTCATCGCTGCGGGAGTTACTCCGCAGCCGGGCCGGCGTCGGCAACCGGAGCGACCGGAGCCGGAGCGGCTTCGCGGTCGATCAGCGCCTTCATGGACAGCTTGATGCGGCCCTTCTCGTCGGTCTCCAGCACCTTGACCTTGACGACCTGACCTTCGCTCAGGAAGTCGGTGACCTTCTCGACGCGCTGGTGGGCGATCTGGCTGATGTGCAGCAGGCCGTCCTTGCCRGGCAGCAGGTTCACGAGGGCGCCGAAGTCCAGGATCTTGACGATCGGGCCTTCGTAGACCTTGCCGACTTCGACTTCGGCCGTGATTTCCTGGATGCGCTTCTTGGCCAGCTCGGCCTTGTCGGCGTCCGTCGAGGCGATGGTGATGGTGCCGTCTTCGCCGATGTCGATGGTCGTGCCGGTCTCTTCGGTCAGCGCGCGGATCGTGGAGCCACCCTTGCCGATGACGTCACGGATCTTCTCCGGGTTGATCTTCATCGTGTACAGACGCGGCGCGAACACCGACACCTCGGTGTTGGCCGTGCCCATGGCTTCGGTCATCTTGCCCAGGATGTGCAGGCGGGCTTCCTTGGCTTGCGCCAGCGCGACCTGCATGATTTCCTTGGTGATGCCCTGGATCTTGATGTCCATCTGCAAAGCGGTGATGCCGGTCGTCGTGCCGGCCACCTTGAAGTCCATGTCGCCCAGGTGATCTTCGTCACCCAGGATGTCGGTCAGCACGGCGAAGCGGTTGGCGTCCTTGATCAGGCCCATGGCGATACCGGCCACGTGGGCCTTCATCGGCACACCGGCGTCCATCAGCGCCAGGCAGCCGCCGCAGACGGAAGCCATCGACGAGGAGCCGTTGGACTCGGTGATTTCCGAGACCACGCGCAGCGAGTAGGGGAAGTCTTCCTTGCTCGGCAGTGCGGCGATCAGAGCGCGCTTGGCGAGGCGGCCGTGGCCGATTTCGCGGCGCTTCGGGCTACCGACACGACCCGTCTCGCCGGTGGCGAAGGGGGGCATGTTGTAGTGCATCATGAAGCGGTCTTCGAACTCGCCGTCCAGCGCGTCGATGCGCTGCGCGTCACGGTCCGTGCCCAGCGTGGCGATGACCAGCGCTTGCGTCTCGCCGCGCGTGAACAGCGCCGAGCCGTGGGTGCGCGGCAGGATGCCGTTGCGGATTTCGATGGGGCGCACGGTGCGGGTGTCGCGGCCGTCGATGCGCGGCTCGCCGGCCAGGATCTGGTTGCGAACGATACGGGCTTCGATCTCGAACAGCAGGCCTTCGACTTCGACCTTGTCGAAGACGACGCCATCGGCCTTCAGCGCGGCGAAGACATTGGACGTCACGCTGCGGCAGGCTTGCGTACGGGCTTGCTTGGAACGAATCTGATACGCCTCGCGCAGCGGGCCTTCGGCCAGCGCGTTGATGGTGGCGATGAAGGCTTCGTTCTTGGCCGGAGCGGTCCAGTTCCAGGCCGGCTTGCCGGCGTCACGCACCAGGTCGTTGATCGCGGCGATGGCGACATTGCCTTGCTCGTGGCCGTAGACGATGGCGGCCAGCATGACTTCTTCGGACAGGCCCGAGGCTTCGGACTCGACCATCAGCACGGCGGCTTGAGTGCCGGCGACGACGAGGTCCATCTGGCTGTTGACCAGCTCGGACTTGCTGGGGTTCAGCACGTACTCGCCGTTGACATAGCCCACGCGGGCGGCGCCGATGGGACCGCTGAACGGGATGCCGGAAATGGCCAGCGCGGCGGACGAGCCGATCAGCGCGGCGATGTCGGCCTGCACTTCGGGGTTCAGGCTCACCACGTGGATGACGACCTGGACTTCGTTGAAGAAGCCTTCCGGGAACAACGGGCGGATCGGGCGGTCGATCAGGCGGCTGGTCAGCGTCTCGTGCTCGCTCGGGCGGCCTTCACGCTTGAAGAAGCTGCCGGGGATCTTGCCGGCGGCGTAGGTCTTCTCGAGGTAGTCGACGGTCAGCGGGAAGAAGTCCTGGCCGGCCTTGGCTTCGGTCTTGGCGACCACGGTGGCCAGCACGACGGTGCCTTCGATGTTGACGAGGACGGCGCCGGACGACTGGCGGGCGACTTCACCCGTTTCCAGCACGACGTTGTGGCGACCCCATTGGAAGGACTTCGTGACCTTGTTGAAAATGGACATGCTCATCTCCTGGTTATGGTGGTGCGGGGGCACCCGGGGGAACCGGGAACGAGACTGGGTTTGGTCCAGATGCCATTCCAGGGCGGTTCAGCAAACCGTCTTGGAATGATCCGACACCACGACAGCTCGGTTCCGGTGGATAGATGGACAAAGAGCCTGTACTGGGCTTGAGGACCAGACAGGCTCCGTGTCGGAATCAGCGAATTACTTGCGCAGGCCCAGCTTGCCGATCAGCGCGACGTAGCGGCTGGAATCGATGCGCTTCAGGTAGGCCAGCAGGCTCTTGCGGGTGTTGACCATCTTCAGCAGACCGCGACGACCGTGGTGGTCCTTGGCGTGGGTCTTGAAGTGAGGGGTCAGATCGTTGATGCGGGCGGTCAGCAGCGCGACTTGGACTTCCGGCGAGCCGGTGTCGTTGGTGCTGCGTGCGTTGGCCTTGACGATTTCGGCCTTGTTCAGATCGGCGACGGACATTTTGTTTTCCAAAAGGTTTCGGAAGTCCGGCCGGGCAAGACGCATACAAGGCGCTGCCGCAGACGGTTTCCGGGTTGACTTGCGGACAAGGGGGAAACCGCCCCAAGCCGTGCTTGATGTGCCGCCCAACTTACGTTGAGCTGCCATTTCGGCACCTTGCGGTGCGCAAAACCTGCGGATTCTAGCCCAAAGCGAAGGCAGGACCAATTCGCGCAAGGCCAAGCGGGCGGACGTGGGGCGCTCGATGACGCTTTCAAGGGCCCGAACCGCCCTGCCCTGCAAATGCGTGACTTCTCTGCGTTTGCAGCACAAAGGCACTTGAAGCGCCTTCGTGCCGCCCTATCTCTCGGTCATCGGGTGCTGCTCCCGACTCTTCGAAGCAGCGTCAACCGCCACGGAGTTTCACCATGTTCTATCTGACCCACCCCCGCCATGTTGCCCGCGTCCTGCGCCAGTTCGACGCCGATGCGGACGCTGCCCGCACGCCCGCCCTGGACGTCAGCGAGGACGACAAGGGCTACCACGTCACCGTGGACATGCCCGGCGTTGCCAAGGAAGCCGTCAAGGTCCGTGTCGAAGGCCGCCGCGTGCAGGTCGAGACCGTCACCGAAGAGGCCGCAGCGCCGACCGACGGCTCCCGCGTGCTCTACCGCGAGCGCCGCGCTGCCCGCTATGCCCGCAGCTTCTCGCTGCCGGCCGAGATCGACCAGGGGCAATCGCAAGCCCGTTTCGAGAACGGCGTGCTGACGCTGAACCTAGTCAAGCGCGTTGCCGAGAACGGCGGCGAGCTGACGGTCAACTGAGCGGCGCCCCAACCTGACGCGGGAGCGTCAGGTCCCAAGTTCCCAGCGCGGGCGGACTTCAAAGCCGCCGTCGCGCCGGGACTCTGCCGTGCCGCGCTGCACCCGCAGCGCGGCGGCCATCGCGATCATGGCGCCGTTGTCGGTGCACAGTGACAGCTCGGGGTAGTGCACGCGCACGCCCAGTTTTTCGCAGACAGCGTTCAGTTGCTCGCGCAGCTTGATATTCGCGCCGACGCCACCAGCCACGACGAGGCGCTTCAGGCCGGTCATCTTCAAGGCCAGCAGCGACTTCTTCACCAGCACCTCGACGATGGCCTCCTGCGTCGCCGCAGCGAGGTCCGCTTTCGTCTGATCGCAGGGGGAGTCGCCGATCTTCTTCACCTGCGTCAGCACGGCGGTCTTCAGGCCGGCGAAGCTGAAGTCCGGCTTGCCGCTGTGCAGCAGCGGGCGTGGCAGCGCGAAGGCGGCCGGGTTGCCGAACTCGGCCATGCGCGCCAGATGCGGGCCACCCGGGTAAGGCAGGCCCAGCAGCTTGGCGCTCTTGTCGAAGGCCTCACCGGCCGCGTCGTCGATGGTCTCGCCGAGCATCTCGTAGGCGCCTACGTCGTCCACGCGCATCAGCTGCGTGTGGCCGCCGCTGACCAGCAGCGCAACGAACGGGAACTCCGGCGGATCGGCCGACAGGAAGGGCGACAACAGATGCCCTTCGAGGTGATGAATGGGCAACGCCGGCACGTCCAGCGCTGCGGCCAGCGACACGGCCACACCGGCGCCCACGAGCAGCGCCCCCGCAAGGCCGGGGCCTTGCGTGTAGGCGATCAGATCGACGTCGCTCAGCGCCAGGCCGGCCTGCGCCAGCACCTCTCGCGTGAGCGGCAGCACGCGGCGCACGTGGTCGCGCGAGGCCAGCTCGGGCACGACGCCACCATAGGCCTGGTGCATCGTGATCTGGCTGTACAGCGCCTGCGCCAGCAACTTCGGCGGCTCATCGCCATCCACCTCGACAAGCGCGACCCCGGTCTCGTCGCAGGACGACTCGAAACCCAGGATGCGCTTCACGTCACTCACTTGCCTTCCTTGGCGTGATTGATCGAATACTTGGGGATCTCGACCGTCACGTCCTGCTGGCGCAGCAGGGCCTGGCAGGACAGGCGCGAATCGGGCTCCAGCCCCCAGGCGCGGTCCAGCATGTCTTCCTCGTCCTCCTCCATCTCGCTCAGCGAGCGACCGCCCTCGCGGACGATGACGTGGCAGGTCGTGCAGGCGCAGACCTGGTCGCAGGCGTGCTCGATGTGGATGTCGTTGGCCAGCAGCGCTTCACAGATCGACGTGCCGGGCACCGCCGTGATGCTGGCGCCGTCGGGGCAGTACTCGGCGTGCGGGAGGATCTTGATGACGGGCATGTCTTTTGTTCTCTTAAAGGGCCGAGACGTTGCGGCCGGTCAGCGCGCGGGCAATGGAGCGGTTCATGCGCTCGGCGGCAAAGCCTTCGGTCGCTTCAGCAAGCTGCTTGATCGCGGCATCAATCGCGTCCGCGTCGTCGTCCATCGCAGCCAGCGTCACCAGACGCGCTTCCAGCGCCTGGCGCTCGCTCTCGGGCAGCAGATCGCCATCGGCAGCCAGCGCGCTGCGCGTTGCGAGAACCATTCGCTCCGCGTCGACCTTAGCCTCGCGCAGCTTGCGCGCGGCCATGTCGCCCTCGGCGCTGTTGAAGCCGTCCTTGAGCATGTTGGCGATCTCATCGTCGCCAAGCCCGTAGCTGGGCTTGACGGTGATGGCCGTCTGCACGCCCGAAGTCAGCTCCTCGGCAGAGACGTTCAGCAGCCCGTCCGCATCGACCTGGAAGCTGACGCGGATGCGCGCCGCGCCGGCCACCATCGGCGGAATGCCGCGCAGCTCGAAGCGCGCGAGCGAGCGGCATTCGCTGACCAGCTCGCGCTCGCCCTGCACGACGTGGATGGCCAGCGCGGTCTGGCCGTCCTTGAAGGTCGTGAAGTCCTGGGCCTTGGCGACGGGAATGGTCGAGTTGCGCTCGATGACGCGCTCGGTCAGGCCACCCATGGTCTCCAAACCCAGCGACAACGGAATCACATCGAGCAGCAGGATTTCGCCATCGGCGGCATTGCCGGCGAGCTGGTTGGCCTGGATGGCGGCGCCCAGCGCGACAACCTCGTCGGGGTTCAGGTTGGTCAGCACGTCGCGGCCGACGAGTTCGCTCACCGCACGGCGCACGATGGGCATGCGCGTGGAGCCGCCGACCATGACGGTGCCGGCCACGTCGGCCGCCTYGACCCTGGCGTCGCGCAATACGCGCTTCACGGCGGACAGCGTCTTGGCGATCAGCGGTTGGGCCAGTTGCTCGAATTGCTCGCGCGTGACGGTTGCGCGAAGTTCGCCGCCGTCCAGCGCGGCGATCAGCTCGGTCGAGGCAGCGTCGGACAGCGCCTCCTTGGCTGCGCGTGCCGCGACGAGGACGGCGCGCTTGTCGTGGGCCGATTCAACGGCGCGACCACCCAGCGACCAATCGGCCAGCACACGGTCGAAATCGTCTCCGCCCAGGGCGGCATCGCCGCCGGTCGCGACGACCTCGAAGACGCCGCGCGTCAGGCGCAGCAGCGAGATGTCGAAGGTACCGCCGCCCAGGTCGTAGACCGCGTAGAGGCCTTCGCTGGCGTTGTCCAGGCCGTAGGCGATGGCCGCGGCAGTGGGTTCATTGATGAGGCGCAGCACCTTGAGGCCGGCCAGCTCGGCGGCGTCCTTGGTGGCCTGGCGCTGGGCGTCGTCGAAGTAGGCCGGCACCGTGATGACGGCGCCGAACAGGTCGTCGGCAAAGCTGTCTTCGGCGCGGAAACGCAACGTGGCCAGGATCTCGGCGGACACCTCGACTGGGCTCTTCACGCCGTCGCGCGTGGCGATGGCCAGCATGCCGGGGCGGTCTTGGAACTGATACGGAAGCTGCTCGCGGTTGGCCACATCGCCAAGGCTGCGACCCATGAAGCGCTTGACCGAGACGATGGTGTTCTCGGGGTCGTCGGCCTGCGCGGCCAGCGCGTCGGCGCCGATCTGGCGGCGGCCTTCGGGCAGGTAGCGCACGGCGGACGGCAGGATCACGCGACCTTGCTCGTCGGGCAGGCATTCGGCCACGCCGTGGCGCACGGCGGCGACGAGGGAATGCGTCGTGCCGAGGTCGATGCCGACGGCGATGCGGCGCTGGTGCGGGTCGGGCGAGGCGCCGGGTTCGGAGATTTGCAGGAGAGCCATGTTCAGGCGTCGAGCGCGGCAAGGCGCTGGTCAATATCGGCACGGAAGCGCTGGACGAACATCAGCGCGCGGACCTGGGATGCGGCAGCGGGCGCGTCGTGGGCATCGTCGAGCAGGCGCTGCACGGTGGCGAATGCGGCGGTTTCGGCTTGGGCCGCGTCGTCGTCCAACGCTTGCAGCGCAGCCTCACCGTCGGCTTCGTCGAGCGCCTCGCGCCATTCCATCTGCTGAATCAGGAAGGCAGCGGGCATCTGCGTGTTGTTCTCTGCCTGCACGGGCGCGCCGCGCAGCTCGCAAAGGTAGGCGGCCCGCTTCAGCGGGTCACGCAGGCGCCGATGCGCCTCGTTGACACGCATGGCCCACTGCATGGCCACGCGCTGGGCGGCGGCGCCCTCGGCGGCAAAGCGGTCGGGGTGGACTTCGGCCTGCAACGCCTTCCAGCGCGCGTCGATGCCGGCGCGCTCCTGGGCCTGCTGTTCAGGCAGGCCGAAGAGCTGGAAGTCGTTGTCGGTCAGGCGCATGGGGTGAAAAAGCAAAAAGCGCGGCCGGTGCCGCGCTCAGCAAGAACTCAGGGTCGGTCAGACACGGAAGGACTCGCCGCAGCCGCACTTGTCTTTCTCGCGCGGGTTGCGGAACTTGAAGCCTTCGTTGAGGCCTTCGCGGACGAAGTCCAGCTCGGTGCCGTCGAGGTAGGGCAAGCTCTTGGGGTCGATGAGGATCTTGACCTCATGGCCCTCGAAGATCACGTCCTCGGGCGCCACGTCGTCAGCGTACTCCAGCTTGTAGGCCAGGCCCGAGCAGCCGGTCGTCTTCACGCCCAGGCGCACGCCCACACCCTTGCCGCGCTTGGCGATGTAGCGCTTGACGTGGCGGGCTGCGGCTTCGGTGAGCGTGACGGACATGTCAGTTCGCCACAGCCGCGTGTTTGGCGCGGTAATCATCCACCGCAGCCTTGATCGCGTCTTCCGCCAGGATGGAGCAGTGGATCTTGACGGGCGGCAGCGCCAACTCTTCGGCGATGTGCGTGTTCTTGATCGTCAGCGCTTCGTCCAGGCTCTTGCCCTTGACCCATTCGGTCACGAGCGAGCTGGAGGCAATGGCCGAGCCGCAGCCGTAGGTCTTGAACTTGGCGTCCTCGATGAGGCCGGTCGCCGGGTTGACCTTGATCTGCAGCTTCATCACGTCGCCGCAGGCCGGCGCGCCGACCATGCCGGTGCCGACGTCGTCATCGCCGTTGTCGAACTTGCCGACGTTGCGGGGGTTTTCGTAGTGGTCTACGACCTTGTCGCTGTATGCCATGGTGTTCTCCTGCTCAGTGGGCAGCCCACTGGATGGTGCTGATGTCGACGCCGTCCTTGAACATGTCCCACAGCGGGGACAGCTCGCGCAGCTTGCCGACGCGGTCGGTCAGCACGCTGATGGCGTAGTCGATTTCTTCTTCGGTCGTGAAACGGCCGATGGTCATGCGAAGTGAGCTGTGGGCCAGTTCGTCGCTGCGGCCCAGGGCGCGCAGCACATAGCTGGGCTCCAGGCTGGCCGACGTGCAGGCCGAACCCGACGACACCGCCAGGCCCTTGACGCCCATGATCAGCGACTCGCCCTCGACATAGTTGAACGAGATGTTCAGGTTGTGCGGCACGCGACGCTCGAGGTCGCCGTTGATGAAGGTCTGCTCGATGCCCGAGAGGCCCTGGATCAGCCGGTTGTGCAGCGCGCGGATGCGCTCGTTCTCGGCGCCCATCTCCTCGCGGGCGATGCGGAAGGCCTCGCCCATGCCGACGATCTGGTGCACTGGCAGCGTGCCGGAGCGCATGCCGCGCTCATGACCGCCGCCGTGCATCTGCGCTTCCAGGCGGATGCGCGGCTTGCGGCGCACGTAGAGCGCGCCAATGCCCTTGGGGCCGTAGCTCTTGTGCGAGGCCAGGCTCATCAGGTCGATGGGCAGCTTGGCCATGTCGATCTCGACCTTGCCGGTGGCCTGGGCCGCGTCGACGTGGAAGATGACGCCGCGCTCACGGCACAGGTTGCCCAGGGCGAAGACGTCCTGAATGACGCCGATCTCGTTGTTGACGAACATGACCGAGGCCAGGATGGTGTCCGGGCGCAGCGCGGCCTTGAAGGCTTCCACGTCGACAAGGCCGCTTTCCAGCACGTCGAGATAGGTCACGTCGAAGCCCTGGCGCTCCAGCTCACGCATGGTGTCGAGCACGGCTTTGTGCTCGGTCTTGACGGTGATGAGGTGCTTGCCGCGCGTCTTGTAGAACTGCGCGGCGCCCTTGAGTGCCAAGTTGTTGGACTCGGTCGCGCCGGAGGTCCAGACGATCTCGCGCGGGTCGGCGCCAATCAGCTCGGCGACCTGCACGCGAGCCTTCTCGACAGCTTCTTCCGCTTCCCAGCCCCAGGCGTGGCTGCGTGACGCCGGGTTGCCGAAGTGCTCGCGCAACCAGGGAATCATCGCGTCCACCACACGGGGGTCACACGGCGTCGTGGCGCCGTAGTCGAGGTAGATCGGGAAGTGCGGGGTCATGTCCATGGAACGACTACTTTTGAGTTTTTCTGACTTACTTGCTGAACGCGTTGCCGAGCGCGAATACCGAGTTGGGTGCCGTCACGCGGATGGGCTTGAGCACCGGCTGCGAGGAGATGGCGCGCTTGACCGGCGCCGCCTCGACCTCGAAGCCCTTGGCCAGTTGCTCGTCAGCCAGCTTGCGCAGGGAGACGGAGTCGAGGTACTCGATCATCTTGGCGTTCAGATTGGTCCAGAGTTCATGGGTGATGCAACGGCCGCTGTCTTCACCCATGCAGTTGTCCTTGCCGCCGCAGCCCGTGGCGTCGAGCGCCTCGTCCACGGCGACGATGATGTCGGCGACGGTGATGTTCTCGGCCTTGCGGCCCAGCGAGTAACCGCCGCCCGGGCCAYGGGTGCTTTCCACCAGTTCATGGCGGCGCAGCTTGCCGAAGAGCTGCTCCAGGTAGGAGAGCGAGATCTGCTGCCGTTGGCTGATCGCCGCCAGGGCGACGGGGCCCGTATTCTCGCGCAGCGCCAAGTCCAGCATCGCGGTGACAGCAAACCGGCCTTTGGTGGTGAGACGCATACGAAACTCCTTTGCGAGACGCCCGGACACGATTTGTCCAGGGCATTAATTCGGGGTTAACCCGGGCTGACCGGGACAATRGCCGACTAATTCATTTCCGATCATTTTACTCGACTAATCGAGCGCATCCCAGGGTTACTAGGTAGCCCCTAGGCTCAGGCAGGTTTTTGGCCGGTCAGCGCGGCGCGGCCTTGCGCGCACTGTCCAGCGGCACGATGTTGTCGTGCACGCGCGCACCAAAAGCCGCCTCCCGCAGCTGCGCTAGCTGATCGCGCGTCCGCGCCGCCTGTTCGAACTCCAGGTTGCGGGCGTGCTCCAGCATCTGCTTTTCCAACTGGGCAATACGTTTGGCCAGATCCTTCTCGGACAAGTCCTCGACCTTGGCGGCCGCCAGCAGCTTGGCGTCGTCGCGGCCGGATTCGGCGGAATACACGCCGTCGATCAGGTCCTTGATGCGCTTGACCACATTGCGCGGCGTGATGCCGTTTTCCGCATTGAAGGCGATCTGCTTGGTACGGCGGCGTTCGGTCTCGTCAATGGCCTTGCGCATCGACTCGGTGATGCGGTCGCCGTAGAGGATGGCCTTGCCGTTCAGGTTGCGCGCCGCCCGGCCTATGGTCTGGATCAGGCTGCGCTCGGCGCGCAGGAAGCCTTCCTTGTCGGCGTCCAGGATCGCGACCAGCGACACCTCGGGGATGTCCAGCCCCTCGCGCAGCAGGTTGATACCCACCAGCACGTCGAAGGCCCCCAGCCGCAGATCGCGCAGGATCTCGACACGCTCCACCGTGTCCACGTCCGAATGCAGATAGCGCACCTTGACGCCGTTGTCTGACAGGTAATCGGTCAGCTGCTCGGCCATGCGCTTGGTCAGCGTCGTGATGAGCACACGCTCCTGCACCTCGACGCGCAGGCGGATTTCCTGCAGCACGTCGTCGACCTGGTGCGTGGCGGGCCGCACTTCCACCAAGGGGTCGACGAGGCCGGTCGGCCGCACGACCTGCTCGACCACTTGGCCGGCGTTGTCCTTCTCGTACTGAGCCGGCGTGGCCGACACGAAAACGGCCTGGCGCATCTTGCGTTCGAACTCGGCGAACTTCAGCGGCCGGTTGTCCAGCGCCGACGGCAGGCGAAAGCCGTACTCGACCAGCGTCGTCTTGCGCGCCCGGTCGCCGTTGTACATGCCACCAAACTGGCCGATCAGCACATGGCTTTCGTCCAGAAACATGATGGCGTCCTTGGGCAGGTAGTCCACCAGCGTCGGCGGCGGGTCGCCCGGCTCGGCGCCCGACAGATGGCGCGTGTAGTTCTCGATGCCCTTGCAGTGGCCCACCTCCTGCAGCATCTCCAGATCGAAGCGCGTGCGCTGCTCGACGCGCTGGGCCTCGACGAGCTTGCCCTCCTTGATGAAGAAGGCGACTCGCTCGCGCAGCTCCGCCTTGATCGCGTCGGTCGCCGCCAGCACGCGGTCACGCGGTGTCACGTAATGGCTGCTCGGGTAGACCGTGAAGCGCGGGATCTTCTGGCGGATATGGCCCGTCAACGGGTCGAATAGCGACAGCGCCTCGATCTCGTCGTCGAACAGCTCGATGCGGATGGCCAGCTCCGAGTGCTCGGCCGGGAACACGTCGATGGTGTCGCCGCGCACGCGGAAATGGCCGCGCGTGAACTCCATCTCGTTGCGCGTGTACTGCATGCGGATCAGGTGGGCGATGACGTCGCGCTGGCCCATCTTGTCGCCCACGCGCAGCGTCATGACCATCTGGTGATAGTCCGCAGGCGAGCCAATGCCGTAGATGGCCGACACCGACGCGACGATGACAACGTCGCGTCGCTCCAGCAGGCTCTTGGTGCAGGACAGGCGCAACTGCTCGATGTGCTCGTTGATCGCGCTGTCCTTCTCGATGAACAGGTCGCGCTGCGGCACATAGGCCTCGGGCTGGTAATAGTCGTAATAGCTGACGAAATACTCGACCGCGTTGTTCGGAAAGAAATCCCGGAACTCGCTGTACAGCTGGGCGGCCAACGTCTTGTTGGGCGCAAAGATGATGGCGGGACGGCCCAGGCGGGCGATGACGTTGGCCATCGTGAAGGTCTTGCCCGAGCCGGTCACGCCCAGCAGGGTCTGGTAGCTGAGGCCGTCGTTGATGCCTTCGATGAGCTGGGCGATGGCCTTGGGCTGATCCCCAGCGGGCGGGAAAGGCTGGAACAACTGGAACGGCGAGCCTTCGAAGCTCACGAATTCGCCCTTGCGTTCCTCTGTGTCGCCCTCTGGGGCGGTCACGGCGTTCAAGGCATCTTGCATTGGGGAGATCTCTGGGTTCACGGGCAAAATTGCTGCCCTGCGCAATCCGTCAGCTTAAGCCTCAGCCCGGCTGACCGCCCTCACCCTGCTGCCAACGTCCTTTCAGGAATCTCGCCATGTCTCTCTTTGCCGATGTCGCCCTTGCCCCCCGTGATCCCATCCTCGGCCTGAACGAACAGTTCAACGCCGACACCCGCCCGGGCAAGGTCAACCTCGGCGTCGGCGTCTATTACGACGAAGCCGGCAAGCTGCCGCTGCTGAAGTGCGTGCGCGAAGCCGAGGCCGCCATGGCCGCCGCACCCAAGCCGCGCGGCTACCTGCCCATCGACGGCATCGCCGCCTATGACAAGGCCGTACAGAAGCTCGTCTTCGGCAGCGAACTGAAGAACGTCGCCACCGTGCAGGCCATCGGCGGCACCGGCGCACTGAAGATCGGCGCCGACTTCCTGAAGCAGCTCAACCCCGGCTCCAAGGTGCTGATCTCCGACCCGAGCTGGGAGAACCACCGCGCGCTGTTCGCGCAGGCAGGCTTCACGGTCGAGACCTATCCCTACTACGACGCCGTTAACAAGGGCATCAACTTCGACGGCATGCTGGCCGCGCTGAACGCCGCGCCCGCCGGTACYGTCGTCGTGCTGCACGCCTGCTGCCACAACCCGACCGGCTACGACATCACTGCCGCGCAATGGGCTGAGGTCGTCGCCGCCGTGAAGGCCAAGGGCCTGACGCCCTTCCTGGATATGGCCTACCAGGGCTTCGGCTTCGGCCTGAAGGAAGACGGCGAAGCCGTGCGCCAGTTCCTGGCCGCCGGCGTCGGCTTCTTCGTGTCTACCAGCTTTTCCAAGAGCTTCTCGCTGTACGGCGAGCGCGTCGGCGCGCTGAGCGTCGTCTGCACCAGCGACGAGGAAGCCGTGCGCGTGCTGTCGCAACTGAAGATCATGATCCGCACCAACTACTCCAACCCGCCGACGCACGGCGCCCAGGTCGTCGCCCAGGTGCTGGCCGACGACAAGTTGCGCGCGCTGTGGGAAGAAGAGCTGGCCGGCATGCGCGTGCGCATCAAGGCCATGCGCGGCGCTCTCGTCTCGGCGCTGAAGGCGGCGGGCGTGACGCAAGACCTGGGCTTTGTCACCGAGCAGCTCGGCATGTTCAGCTACTCCGGCCTGAATGCCGCCCAGATGCAGCGCCTGCGCAACGAGTTTGCCGTTTACGGCGTCGATTCCGGCCGCATCTGCGTCGCCGCACTGAATGAGGGCAATCTGCCGACCGTCGCTGGTGCAATGGCGGCCGTGCTGAAGGGCTGATTTGGGGGTTTATCGCACCACTCAAGTGCGCAGGATTGGCGGTTTGACCGCCAATCCATGTTGCAGCGCACAAAGCTGACAACGTTTTCTGGCACCATCAAGCCTTCCTGATCCTCGCCAAGGCCGGCCATGCTGTATCAACTGTTCGAAACCCAGCGCGCCCTGCTGAGCCCGTTCTCCGAGTTCGCCGCCGCGTCGGCCAAGCTCTACAGCCACCCGCTGTCGCCGTTCGCGCACACGCCGATGGCCCAGCGCCTGTCCGCCGGGCTGGACCTGATGCACCGCCTGGCCAAGGACTACGAGAAGCCCGAGTTCGACATCCGATCGGTCGAGGTCGACGGCGTCGATGTCGCCGTGCAGGAACTCGTGGCGCTGGAGAAGCCCTTCTGCCGCCTGCTGCGCTTCAAGCGCTACACGGACGAGCTGACCGTGCTGTCGCAGATGAAGGACCAGCCGACCGTTCTCGTCGTGGCGCCGCTGTCGGGCCACCACAGCACGCTGCTGCGCGAGACGGTCAAGCAACTGCTGAAGACCCACAAGGTCTACATCACCGACTGGACCGACGCGCGCATGGTGCCGCTGGACGTCGGCCCCTTCCATCTGGACGACTACATCGCCTACGTGCAGGAATTCATCCGCCACGTTGGCGGCGCCGACAGCCACGTCATTTCCGTCTGCCAGCCCACCGTGCCCGTGCTGGCCGCCATCTCGCTGATGGCCAGTGCCGGCGAGGCCACGCCGCGCAGCATGACCATGATGGGTGGCCCCATCGATGCCCGCAAGAGCCCGACGGCCGTCAACAACCTGGCCATGAACCGCAGCTACAGCTGGTTCGAGAACAACGTCATCTACCGCGTACCGACCAATTTCCCCGGCGCCGGCCGCGCGGTCTACCCCGGCTTTCTGCAGCACACCGGCTTCGTCGCGATGAACCCGGACCGCCACCTGACCTCGCACTACGACTATTTCCTGGACCTGGTGCGCGGCGACGGCGACAGCGTCGACGCCCACCGCAAGTTCTACGACGAGTACAACGCCGTGCTGGACATGCCGGCCGAGTACTACCTCGACACCATCAAGACCGTCTTCCAGGACTTCGGCCTGGTCAACGGCACCTGGGAGGTCGACGGCCAGCTGGTGCGCCCGCAGGACATCACGACGACGGCGCTGCTGACGGTCGAAGGCGAACTGGACGACATCTCCGGCGCCGGCCAGACCAAGGCTGCGCACGACATCTGCTCCGGTGTGCCCAAGCAGCACCAGTTCCACTACGACGTCGAAGGCGCAGGCCACTATGGCATCTTCTCGGGCCGCCGCTGGCGCGAGCACGTCTATCCGCAGGTGTGCAACTTCATCGCCAAGTACGAAGCCGCGCCGCTGAAGAAGACCTCCAAGGCCACGGCGACGAAGGCCACCGCCAAGTCGTCGCCGGCCCGCAAGCGCAGAGCGTGAACCTTGCCGAGCTGATCGACGCCGCACTGCCGCAGACCCAATGCACCCGCTGCGGCTACCCGGACTGCCGTCGCTACGCTGAAGCCATCGCCGCCGGCGAGGCCGAGATCAACCAATGTCCGCCCGGCGGCGCCGAGGGCGTGGCCCGGCTCGCAGCCATCACCGGCCGACCCGCTCAACCGCTGAATACCGTCAACGGCATCGAAGCCACGCGCGGTGTGGCCATCATCGACGAGGCCTGGTGCATAGGCTGCACGCTGTGCATCAAGGCCTGCCCGGCGGACTGCATCGTCGGCGCGCCCAAGGCCATKCACGTCGTCGTCACGGCACAGTGCACCGGCTGCGAACTCTGCGTGCCAGCCTGCCCGGTCGACTGCATCTCCATGCCCGAGGTGACGACGACCACCGGCTGGACCGCATGGAGCGCGGCGCAGGCAGACGAAGCTCGTGAGCGCTACGTCTTCCGCCAGTTCCGCCGCCACCGCGAGGCGCAAGAGAACGAAGCGCGCCTGGCCGAGAAGGCTCAGGCCAAACTCGCCGACCTGCCGGCTGCTTCGGCCATCACCGACCCGGTTCAACTCGATCGCAAGCGCGCCGCCATCGAGGCGGCAATGGCCCGAGCGAGAGCCAAACGCAGCTGACAATTGCGGCATGAACGGTGCCCAAGTCGAACGTTTCTTCGCCACCTTGAAAGCCGCCAACCCGGCGCCGCAGACCGAACTGGAGTTTTCCAGCGTCTTCGAGCTGCTGACGGCCGTGTTGCTGTCCGCTCAGGCCACCGACGTCGGCGTCAACAAGGCCACCAGGCGCCTGTTTGCCGTTGCCAACACGCCGGCGCAGATCCTGGCGCTTGGCCAGGAAGGCCTGGAGTCGCACATCAAGACCATCGGCCTGTACCGCAGCAAGGCCAAGCACCTGCTGCAGACCTGCCGGATGTTGATAGACCTGCACGGTGGCGAAGTGCCTCGCTCGCGCGCCGAGCTGGAGGCCCTGCCCGGCGTCGGCCGCAAGACGGCCAACGTCGTGCTCAACGTCGCCTTCGGCGAGCCGACCATGGCCGTCGACACCCACATCTTCCGCGTCGGCAACCGCACCGGCCTGGCGCCCGGCAAGACGCCACTGGCCGTGGAGTTAGGCCTGCTGGACCGCATCCCCGAGGCCTATCTAGTCGACGCCCACCACTGGCTGATCCTGCACGGCCGCTACGTCTGCCAGGCGCGCAAGCCGTTATGCAATGTTTGCGCCGTCATCAACGAATGCGACTACGGCCGCAACCTAAAATCGGTCTCCGCCTGATCCCGAGCCCATCCATGGCCAGCCTGACCGACCTGACCGACCGCGTGGAGCGCTTGCTCGTGCGACACGACGAAATCCTGCGCACCAACCTGCTGCTGCAGGTGCAGCTCACTGCCATCACGCAGGAGCGTGACAGCCTGCGCTCGCGCCTGAGCGCCGCCCGCGCCCGCGTGGACGCGCTGCTGGAACGCCTGCCGGCCGACTCGCCCAAGGAGGAGCAGCCATGAAGCAGATGGAAGTCACCATCATGGGCCAGAGCTACCTGCTCGGCTGCCCACCGGGCGGCGAGACCGCTCTGACCGCGGCCGTGGCGCAGGTGGACCGCGAGATGAGCGCCATCCGCGACGCCGGCAAGGTCAAGGCACGCGAGCGCATCGCCGTGCTGGCCGCGCTGAATCTCGCCTATCAGCTGGCCGAAGCGCCGCGCGAAGCCTCGGTTTCTACGCCTGTTTCTTCGCCAGAAGTCGATACCCTCATCAAGCGTCTGGACGAAGCACTCGGACACGACGGCCAGCTGCTCTGAGACTTAGAATTCACACCGTCCACCGCTTTCCCCGAGGCTTTATTTCCTTCATCCGATGCTCTACGAGCAAGGGCTTGGAAAATGCCGGACGGGCGTGATCGTCTCGCGTCAGATGAACCCGAAGTCCGGCTGACTTCGCCCACCTGATTACCCCTGGGTGTTCAGGATCTCGGTCTCCAGGATTGCGGTGGACACCTTCTTCCCCCTTAGCATCAGCCCATGAACTACTGGCTGATGAAGTCGGAGCCCGACGAAGCGTCGATCGCCGACCTGGCCCGCGCGGGCACCCTGCCCTGGACCGGCGTTCGCAACTACCAGGCGCGCAACTTCATGCGCGACGACATGCGACTCGGTGACGGCGTGCTCTTCTATCACTCGTCCTGCCCCGAGCCCGGCGTTGCCGGCCTCGCCGAGGTTTGCAGCGCGGCCTACCCGGACGCGACGCAGTTCGACCCGGCCAGCCACTACTTCGACCCCAAGTCCAAGCCCGACGCGCCGCGCTGGGTGCATGTGGACGTGCGCTGGCGCGAGACGACGCGGCTGCTGAGCCTCAAGGAGATGCGCGAGGCGCCCGAGCTGGCCAGCATGGTGGTGCTGCAGCGCGGCAGCCGGCTGTCCATCACGCCGGTCACGACGACCGAATGGCAGGCCGTGCTGAAGCGGCTGCGCGGATGACGGCCGGCCTGGTTGCCGAGCTGCTGGCGCTGGGACTCGCAGCTGGCTTTCTGGCCGGCCTGCTTGGCATAGGCGGCGGCATGCTGCTGGTGCCCTTCCTCACCTTCATCCTGAGCCAGCGCGGCGTCGAGCCCGGCATGGCCGTCAAGATGGCCATCGCCACGTCGATGGCGACCATCATGTTCACGTCGCTGTCCAGCGTGCGCGCCCACCATCAGCGTGGTGCCGTGCGCTGGGATCTCGTCAAGGGCCTGGCGCCCGGCATCCTCGCCGGCGGGCTGCTGGCTGGCGCGGGGCTGTTCGCGCTGTTGAAAGGCGCCTGGCTGGCCCTGGTGTTCGCGGCCTTCGTCAGCTTCTCGGGCTGGCAGATGCTTCGCAACAAGCGCCCCGCTCCCACCCGCCAGATGCCCGGCCCGGCCGGCCAGTTCGGCGCCGGCGCGGGCATCGGCCTGCTGTCGGGGCTGGTGGGCGCGGGCGGTGGCTTTGCCAGCGTGCCCTTCATGGTCTGGTGCAACGTACCGGTGCACTTCGCCGTGGCGACGAGTGCGGCGCTGGGCTTCCCCATCGCCATTGCCAACACGCTGGGCTATGTGGTCAGCGGCTGGGGCGTTGAGCCGGCGCTGCCGGGTGCCTTCGGCTACCTCTACCTGCCGGCGCTGGCGTTGATCGCCGCCGCCAGCGTGACCATGGCGCCGCTGGGTGCCCGCACGGCGCACGCCATGAACGTGGCGCAGTTGAAGAAGGCGTTCGCGGCGCTGCTGTTCGCGCTCGCGGCCTACATGCTCTGGAAGGGGCTCAGCGGGATCTAGCGAGATCTAGCTGAAGGCGATCGACGCCAGCACGACCTGGTTGCCGCCGCGGCGCTGGGCCTCGTGGACGGCGGCCTCGCTGGCGGCCACCAGCTCCTCCTGGCGAGAGGCCGTGTGCGGGAAGCTGGACACGCCCATCGAGATCGACAGACCCAGGTCCTGGCCGTTCAGCACGACGATCTGCGCCGCGCACTGGCGGCGCAACTGCTCCATGCGGGCATGCGCCGTGGCCAGGCCGACGCCCGACAGCAGCACGGCAAAGCGCTGCGCACCGATGCGGCAGGCCGAGTCCATGGCCCGCGTGTTAGCGCGCAGCATGCGGCCAATACCTTCGAGCAGTCGCTGCTGCGCTTCGTCGCCCAGATCTGCGGCCGCCGGCAAGGCGTCCAGCGCGATGACGACGAGGGCGAACTCGCGATGCTCGCGCGAGGACAGGTCGATCTCGCGCAGCAGTTGGTCGTCGAACTGCGGGCGCATGTAGAGGCCCGAGACATCGTCGCGGCCCGAGCCCAGCTGCAGCTCGCGGCGGATCTGTTCGATGGCGCCCTGCTGCTGCTCGATCTGGGCCAGCGCGCGCTGCAGCTGCGCCTCGCGATGGCGTTCCTCGGTGCGCTCATGCCAGACCGACAGCAGAAAGTCCTGGCCCAGCGCCAGGCGCGTGACACTGAACTCGCGGCGGCGGCCGTTGATCTCCAGCTTGTGCTCGGACACGACCGGGTGACGCTGGGCCATGACGGTCTGTTCGACGCGGCGCAGCGCGGTGGTCTCGTCGGCCTTGAGTAGCTCGGCATCGGTGTGGCCGATGACGGTCTCGCTTTCGAACAGCTGGGCCAGGCCCGGGCTGGCAAACACATAGCGGCCGTTGGCCACCGTCTTGATCGCCGCCTGGCTGCCCAGAGGCTCGATCAGCGCGACCAAGCCGGCCAGCGTCTCGCCGCCCAGCTCGGTGCGTCCGGCAAGCCAATGCGCCAGGCTGCCGGGCTGCGTCGCGGAGGAGTCAGCGGTCATGTCCATGAAATCGTTTTGATGCGATCGCTTGCGGTCGGTGGGGGAACCGGGCCGGTCCAGTGTCAAAGGACTGTAGTAGGGCGCGAACGCGGCCAGCAAGGCCGGGTCACCCCATGAATCGGGCCTCCCCCCTAGAAGGCCCGCTGCATCACTTGGAGGGCATCCTACCGAGTTTCAACACGGTGACCCGCGAGAATGGCGCCCCATTCACGGGAGGTTTATGCAGGGATTCGATGCGGTGGTGGTGGGCGCGGGCGCGGCAGGCCTGTTCTGCGCGGGGCTTGCGGGCCAATTGGGCCTGCGCGTGCTGCTCATAGACCATGCGCCACGCCTGGCTGAAAAGATCCGTATCTCGGGTGGCGGGCGTTGCAATTTCACGAATCGCGAGGCCGGGCCGGCCAATTTCCTGTCCGAGAACCCGGCCTTCTGCCGCTCGGCACTGGCGCGCTACACGCCGCAGGACTTCATCAAGCTCGTGCAAAGCCATGGCATCGCCTTCCACGAGAAGCACAAGGGCCAGCTGTTCTGCGACGGCGCCAGCGAGCAGATCATCCAGATGCTGGTCAAGGAGTGCGAGGCTGGCGGCGTCACGCGCTGGCAGCCCTGCACGGTGGCCGATGTGCGCCCGCTGCCCGACGGTGGCTTCGAGCTGGACACAAGCCAGGGGCCGGTGACGGCGCCGCGCGTCGTCGTTGCGACCGGCGGGCTGCCGGTGCCCAAGATCGGCGCCAGTGACTGGGGCCTGCGTCTGGCCAAACGCTTTGAGCACGCCCTCGTCGAGCCGCGCCCGGCCCTCGTGCCGCTGACCTTCGACGAACACGCCTGGGCGCCCTTCGCGGCGCTGGCGGGGCTGTCGCTGCCGGTGGAGGTGTCCTGCGGCAGCGGCAAGGCGCGCGGGCGCTTCCTGGAGGACCTGCTGTTCACGCACCGGGGCCTGAGCGGCCCGGCCATCCTGCAGATTTCGAGCTACCGCACGGCCGGCGATCAGCCGCTGCAGATCAATCTGGCCCCCGAACTGCAGCTCGACAAGGACCTCATCGAGGCCAAGGCCACGTCGCGCCGCCAGCTGGGCAACGAGTTCGCGGCCCGCCTGCCGCAGCGCCTGGCGGCCGCCTGGCTGGAACGCGCGAAGCTGGATGCCGCCCGCCCCCTGGCGGAATGCCGCGATGCCGACCTGCAGCGCCTGGGCCGCAGCGTGCACGATTGGCAGCTGCTGCCCAGCGGCGACGAGGGCTGGCGCAAGGCCGAAGTGATGCGCGGCGGCGTCTCTACCCGCGACCTGAGCTCGCAGACGCTGGAGAGCAAGCGTGTGCCGGGCCTGTTTTTCATCGGCGAAGTTGTCGACGTGACGGGCTGGCTCGGGGGCTACAACTTCCAGTGGGCCTGGGCCAGTGCGGCCGCCTGCGCGCGGGCGATGGCCGAGGCTTCAACACCCGCCTGAGCAAATCTTGGCAAGTGCTTGATTTTCTGGCTACAATCCTCGGCTTTGCTGGCAAACCCCGCGCGTCGATTCGCTGCATGTCATTGGACTAAACAAGTGACGCAGTAATCCGGAACCTGCTGCTGAACTTAGCCGCGAATACCGAGCGCAATCTGAAGGAAATACATGACCACTATCCGCGTCAAAGAAAACGAGCCGTTCGACGTCGCACTGCGTCGCTTCAAGCGCACCATCGAAAAGCTGGGCCTGCTGACCGACCTGCGCGCCCGCGAGTTCTACGAGAAGCCCACCGCCGAGCGCAAGCGCAAGAAGGCCGCGGCCGTCAAGCGCCACTACAAGCGCGTGCGCAGCATGCAGCTGCCCAAGAAGCTGTACTGATCGGCTCCTGACGCGACCCGGAACCCTGTGTTCCGGTGAACTCCAAAACCCGCCACAGGACGCTGTCGCGGGTTTTTGTCTTTTTGAACTGGACCTCCCCATGAGCCTCAAAGACCGCATCACCGAAGACATGAAGGCCGCCATGCGCGCCAAGGAAGCCGACCGCCTGCTGACCATCCGCGGCCTGCTGGCTGCCGTGAAGCAGAAGGAAGTGGACGAGCGCGTCGTCGTCGACGACACGGCCCTGGTCGCCATCGTCGACAAGCTGATCAAGCAGCGCAAGGACTCGATCAGCCAGTTCGGCGCCGCCGGCCGCGATGACCTCGTCGCCAAGGAAACCGCCGAGCTGGCCGTGCTGCAGGGCTATCTGCCCGAGCGCCTGTCGGCCGAGGCCGTGGCGGAGAAAGTCGCAGCCATCGTTGTCGAACTCGGTGCCAGCGGTCCGAGTGACATGGGCAAGGTCATGGCCGCCGCCAAGGCCGCCCTCGGCGGCGTGGCCGAAATGAGCACGGTGTCGGCTGCGGTCAAGGCCGCGCTGGCCAAGTAAGGAGTCGCCATGAGCCTGCCTCTGCAAGCAATCGCCCCCGACATCTGCGCCGCGCCGCAGCTGACGCCCGAAGCCATGGCCGAGGCTGCGGCCATGGGCTTCAAGAGCGTCGTCAACAACCGCCCCGATTTCGAGCATGGCCCGGACCAGCCGACCTCGGCGGCCATTGAAGAAGCCGCCAAGATGGCCGGCCTGGAATACCGCCACCTGCCGGTGGCCGGCGGCTACCAGTCGCCGGAAGAGATCGCGGCCTTCGCGCAGCTGCTGCAAGAACTGCCGCGCCCGCTGCTGGTCTTCTGCCGCTCGGGCGCACGCTCGACGCGCCTCTTCGTGCAGGCCCAGCAACTCGGCTGAACCCCTCGGGGCTTACCCTTGACGACGGCTGAAAGAAGCCGTCGTCCCCCAAGCGGTCGCTACATTGGCGGCCGCTTCGCTTTTCTCCTGTGACCAGCCCATGAACGCCCTGCTCTCCCTGGCGCGGCGCATCGACAGCCTCAACGACCGCTTCGGCAAGTTCGCCGCCTGGGCCGTGCTGCTGTCCTGCTTCATCAGTGCCGCCAATGCCGTCGTCCGCTACACGCTGGACTACAGCTCCAACTCCTTCCTGGAAATCCAGTGGTATCTGTTCGCCACCTGCGTGATGCTGGGCGCGGCGCAGGTGCTGCGGCTCAACGAGCATGTGCGCGTCGACCTGGTCTACAGCCGGCTCACGGGCCACGGCAAGGTCTATGTCGACCTGTTCGGGCTGGTCGTCTTCCTGCTGCCCGTCATCTGCTACATGGCCTGGCTGTCCTGGACCCTGTTCATCGTCAAGCTCAGCACCGGTATGTCGGCCAGTGACTCGGTCGCCAGCCTCGGCTTCACGGGCTACTGGATCAAGCTGCTGACCTCGGGCGAGGTGTCGAGCAATGCTGGCGGCCTGATTCGCTGGCCGGCCGTGCTGACGCTGCCCCTTGGCTTCGTGCTGGTGGCACTGCAGGGCGTGGCCGAGATCATCAAGCGCGTGGCCTGGCTCGCGCACAAGTTCGACATGGACATCCACTACGAGAGGCCCCTGCAATGATCTCGATGGAGAGCTTCCCGCCGCTGATGTTCGCGGGGCTGATCGTGATCATGCTGATCGGCTTTCCCGTCGCGTTCTCGCTGGCCGCGCTGGGCCTGGCCTGCGGGTTCTTCGCCGTCAGCCAGGGCTGGTTCCCGCCCGAGTTCATGAGCGCGCTGCCGCAGAACGTCTTCGGCATCCTGTCCAACGACCTGCTGCTGGCCATCCCCTTCTTCACGCTGATGGGCTCGCTGCTGGAGAAATGCGGCCTCGCCGAGGACATGCTCGACTCCATGGGCCAGCTCTTCGGCCCCGTGCGCGGCGGCCTGGGCTACTCGGTCATCATCGTCGGCTTCATCCTCGGCGCCATCACCGGCACCGTGGCCGGCCAGGTCATCGCCATGGCCATGATTTCGCTGCCGGTCATGATGCGCTACGGCTACAACATGCGCTACGCGACCGGTGTGCTGGCGGCGTCCGGCACGATCACGCAGCTGGTGCCGCCGTCGCTCGTGCTGGTGGTGCTTGCCGATCAGTTGGGCCGTTCGGTGGGCGACATGTACAAGGGCGCCTGGGGGCCGTCCATCCTGCAGGTGCTGATCTTCGCGCTCTACACCTTCGTGCTGACCCGCGTGAAGCCGAATCACCTGCCGGGCGTGCCCAAGGAAGCGCGCACGCTGCAGGGCTGGGCGCTGTGGAAGAAGTGCCTGCGCGGCATCATCCCGTCGGCCGTGCTGATCTTCGCGGTGCTGGGCTCCATGGGCGGGCTGCCGGGCATCAACACCGCCATCTGCACGCCGACCGAAGCCGGCGCGATGGGCGCGGTGGGCGCCTTCATCCTGGCCGCCATGCACAAGCGGCTGAACTGGCCGCTGATCCGCGAGACCATGCTGGGCACCATGCGCATCACGGCCATGGTGGTGTTCATCCTGATCGGCTCGCGCACCTTCTCGCTGGTGTTCCAGGGGGTCGAAGGCGGGCGCTGGCTGGAGCACATGCTCAGCGACCTGCCGGGCGGCCAGATCGGCTTCCTGATCGCGGTCAACCTGTTCATCTTCTTCCTGGCCTTCTTCCTCGACTTCTTCGAGATCGCCTTCATCATCCTGCCGCTGCTCGGGCCGGTGGCCGACAAGATGGGCATCGACTTGGTCTGGTTCGGCGTCATGCTGTGCGTGAACATGCAGACCAGCTTTATGCACCCGCCCTTCGGCTTCGCGCTGTTCTACCTGCGTGGCATCTCGGACACGCTGTTCAAGAACGGCTCGATACCCAGGAAGGTCGAGTCCAAGGACATCTATCTGGGCTCCATCCCCTGGGTGTTCATGCAGCTTGTCCTCGTCGCCGTCGTCATCTTCTTCCCGCAGACGGTGACGGCCTTCCTCGACAAGGAGAAGGTCGTTGACATGAACCAGGCGTCGGAACTGCTGCAACAGATGGGCGGCCACGACAACAAGCCGGCCGACATGAGTTCCGACGACGCGAGCAAGCTGTTCGCGCCCGAGCCTGCGGCGTCGGCGGCCAGCGCGCCGGTGGACGACGGCGACGCGGTGCGCCGAGCGCTGGAAGACGCAGCAAAGAAATAGCCGCCGAGCGGCCAAGAAAAAGCCCCGCGATGCGGGGCTCTTGTTTGCCAGAGGCCGGAAAGGCTCAGAGCTTTTGCGACTGCATGAAGTCGTCGAAGCCGGCTTCCGAGAAGCGGAACCACAGGTTCTGGTCGCGGCGGAAGTTGGCATAGTCCTCGTAGACCTTCTTCCAGTTCGGGTTCTTGGCCGACAGCTCGCCGTAGATGGCCATGGACTCCTTGAAGGCTGAGTCCATCACGTCCTTCGGGAAGCGGAACAGCTTGGTGCCCGAGCCCACCAGCTGCTTCAGCGCGCCGGGGTTCTTGGCGTCGTACTTGGCCTGCATGTCGATGTGGGCCATGGCGGACGCGGCCTCGACAACGGCCTTGTACTCGGCCGACAGCGCATCGAAGGCCTTGGTATTGATGAAGAAGTCCAGCTGCGGGCCGCCTTCCCACCAGCCGGGGTAGTAGTAGTTGGGCGCGACCTTGTTGAAGCCGAGCTTCTGGTCGTCATAGGGGCCGACCCACTCGGCCGCGTCGATGGTGCCCTTCTCCAGCGCCGAGTAGATTTCGCCGCCGGCAATCTGCTGCGGCACGGCGCCCATGCGCTCCATCACTCGGCCGGCAAAGCCGCCGATGCGAATCTTCAGGCCCTTGATGTCGGCGACGCTCTTGATCTCCTTGCGATACCAGCCGCCCATCTGCGCGCCGGTGTTGCCACCCAGGAAATTGATGATGTTGTAGTTGCGATAGAACTCGCGCATCAGCTTCATGCCGTTGCCTTCCACCATCCAGGCCGTCATCTGGCGGCTGTTCAGGCCGAAGGGGATGGCGCAGCCCAGCGCAAAGGTCTCGTCCTTGCCGAAGAAGTAGTACGGCGCGGTGTGGGCGATCTCGACGGTGGCGTTCTGCACCGCGTCCACGACCTGCAGCGCCGGCACGATCTCGCCGCCGGCATGCACAGCGATCTGGAACTTGCCGCCGGTCATCTCGGAGACCTTCTTGGCGAACACGTCGGCCGCGCCGAAGATGGTGTCCAGCGACTTCGGGAAGCTCGACGCGAGGCGCCAGCGCACCTGGGCCTGGGCGTGCACGACGGCCGGGGCGGCGCCTGCAGCCAGCACGCCGGCGATACCGGCATGACGCACAAAGGAACGGCGTTCCATGGACATGGATGTCTCCTGTTTTCGGTTTGTGAAGAGAGAAGGAAGCTGGGCGATTCTAGGAAGGCCGCACCGCCCACCCGACCGGATTTACCCCGGCGCTGCGATTCGCGTTTGGGCCGAGCGCCGGGCCGCTCCCAAGCCGGCCCGCCTGGTGATGTGCTTGCGGCTCGATGCCGCAAGCATCGCCGTCCCCTCGGGGGACCGACTGGGCTGGCCTGCGTCCAGCAAGGCCAGACCAGGCGAGGGGCATCAATTCGCGCCTGCCAACTTCATGCCGGTGAGAAGCACCGAGCCAATAGTCTTGGTCCCCATCGAATACTCGTCCGCACCGATGCCAACGATGTTCTGCAACATGTCTTTCAGGTTGCCGGCAATGGTCACCTCATGCACCGGGAAGGCGATCTCGCCGTTCTCGATCCAGTAGCCGCTGGCGCCGCGCGAGTAGTCGCCGGTCACGTAGTTCACGCCCTGCCCCATCAGCTCGGTAACAAGCAGGCCGCGACCGAGGCGGCGGATCATCGTCGGCAGGTCGTCGCCGGGCGCCGTCGCACGGCTGGTCATGCGCAGGTTGTGCGAGCCGCCGGCATGCCCGGTCGTCTGCATGCCCAGCTTGCGCGCCGAGTAGCTGGACAGGAAGTAGCCCTGCAACACGCCGCCCTGCACGACCGATCGCGCACGCGTGGTGACGCCCTCGTCGTCGAACGGTGAGCTGCCCTTGCCCCTGGGCACATGCGGGTCCTCGGAGATATCGATGTGCGAGGCCGTGACGGGCTTGCCCAGGCTGTCGAGCAGGAAGGTGGTGCGGCGGTAAAGCGCGCCGCCGCTGGTGGCCTGCACCAGCGCGCCCAGAAGGCCGATGGCCACCGTGCTCTCGAACAGCACCGGGATCTCGGCGGTGGCGACCTTGCGCGCCTTCAGGCGCGACAGCGCGCGCTCGGCGGCGTAGCGGCCTACCACTTCGGGCGAGGCCAGGTCGGCGGCGGAGCGCATGGAGCTGTACCAGGCGTCGCGCTGCATGCCGGCGCCACGGCCGGCGATCGGTGCGACCGACAGCGAATGCCGCGAGCTGGCATAGCCGCCACGGAAACCGCGCGTGTTGCCCATCCAGAAGTGCGACTGCTGGGCCGACACGGCCGCGCCCTCGCTGTTGGTGATGCGCTTGTCCACGCCCAGTGCCGCTGCTTCGCAGCGCAGCGCGATCTCGGCGGCCTGGGCGGCGTCGATGGTCCAGGGGTGGAAGAGGTCCAACTCGGGCCGGGCTGCGGCGTCCAGCGCCAGGTCGGCCGCGTCCGGCAAGCCGGCGAACTCGTCCTCGGCCGTGAAGCGGGCGATGTCGTAGGCCGCGCGCACCGTGTCGCGAATGGCTTGCGGCGAGAAGTCAGACGTGCTGGCATTGCCGCGCCGCTGGCCCAGGTAGACCGAGATGCCCAGCGACTTGTCGCGGTTGCGCTCGACATTCTCCAGCTGGCCCAGCCGTGCCGACACCGAGAGGCCGCAGCCTTCCGACACCTCGGCCCCGGCATCGCTGGCGCCGAGCTTCTTCGCCTCGCCGAGTGCGTCCTCGATCCATTGTTGGAACTGCTCGGGGCTGTAGGCGAAACCGTCTTTAGCTTGGGACATGAAAGGCACTGAATCGGGGTGGGCGACAATCATAGGACTCGCCTGACCATGGCCCCCCGATGCAAGAAAACACTCCTGAACTCGAAGACGACGACGACTTCGACCGCCCCAGCAAGTCCCAGCTCAAGCGCGACATGACCGCGCTGCAAGAGCTGGGCGAAGACCTGATGGCCCTGCCCGAGAGCCGCTGGGAGGCGCTGGCCCTGCCGGAGATCCTGTACGACGCGCTACGCCACGCCAAGAAGATCACCAACTTCGAGGGCAAGCGCCGGCAGATCCAGTACATCGGCAAGCTGATGCGCAGGATCGATCCCGAGCCCATCCGCGAGGCTGTGGCCGCCTTCAAGCTCGGCCATGCGTCGGACAGTCTGCGGCTGCACCAGTCGGAGCGCTGGCGGGAGTTGCTGCTTGCAGACGACGCGGCGCTGCAGCAGTTCATCGACGGTCATGTGGACGTCGACATCCAGCAGCTGCGCAACCTCGTGCGCGCGGCACGCAAGGACGCAGCCAACGAGCCCGAGAAGCGCAGCGGCCGTGCGTACCGAGAGCTGTTCCAGTTCGTAAAGGCATCGGAAGTTGCGGCCGACGATGAGTGAGCCAGTTCGCATCGGCATCGTCTCCATCAGCGACCGCGCTTCGACCGGTGTCTACGAAGACAAGGGCCTTCCCGCGCTGAAGGATTGGCTGACGAGCGCACTGCACAACCCCTTGGAGTTCGTGCCCCGGCTGATCCCCGACGAGCGGGCCGGCATCTCGGCCGCGCTGGTCGAACTGGTCGACACCGAGCACTGCGACCTCGTGCTGACCACCGGCGGCACCGGCCCCGCGCCGCGCGACGTGACACCCGAGGCGACGCTGGCCGTGGCCGACCGCGTGATGCCGGGCTTTGGCGAGCAGATGCGCCAGATCTCGCTGCACTTCGTGGCCACGGCCATCCTGTCGCGCCAGGTGGCCGTCATCCGCGGCAAGGCGCTGATCATCAACCTGCCGGGCCAGCCCAAGGCCATTGCCGAGACGCTGGCCGGCCATGAGAAGGCCAGCGGCATCTTTGCCGCCGTGCCCTACTGCATCGACCTCATCGGCGGGCCCTACCTGGAAACGCGCGACGAGGTCTGCAAGGCCTTCCGGCCCAAGAGCGCCCAACGCGCCCCGCGCGCCTAGCCAACGACGGCATCCGGCGCGGCCGACGCGCTGATGGCGGCCTCCACCTCATCCAGCCCGCGGTTGCTGCTCAGGCCGAAGCCGCCCACGACGCGCTGRCCAATGGCGCCGCGCCCCGAGGCGGTGTGCACGCCCACCCAGGCGTCGCGGCCCGACCGCTTGGCGGCATACAGGCCCAGGTCGGCCAGGTTGAGGACCTGCTGCCAGCTGCGCGCCTGCGGTCGCTCGGACTCGAACGGCACGCAGGCGAAGCCGATGGAGCAGCTCACTTCCAGCTCGCTGCCATCGTCGAGCGTGAACGGCGTGTCGGCGATGACGGCGCGCATGCGCTCGGCCAGCTCATCGGCACGCACGCGGTCGGTGTCGCGCGCCACGGCCAGGAACTCTTCGCCGCCCCAGCGCACCAGGTAGTCGGACTCCCTCAGCACCGACTGCAACCGCGCGCCGAACTGCACCAGCACGGTGTCGCCGGCCGCATGGCCGTGGCGGTCGTTGATGCGCTTGAAGGCGTCGACATCGAGCAGCAGGAAGACGTTGTCGGTGTCCAGCGCTTTGCCGCTACCGGTCAGCACTTCTTGCGAACGGCGCAGGCTGGCGGCGAGGTCGTGTTCGATGTGATCGCTCAGGAAGCGGCGGTTGTGCAGGCCGGTCAGCGGGTCGGTCACGCTGCTCATCTGCAGTTCGGCCGACTTCTGCTCCAGCGTGTGGTGCAAGGCCTCCAGCTCGGCGGTGCGCTGGCGCACCTTGTGCTCGAGTTCGCGCTGGCGGTGGCGCAGCAGCCGGGTGCGCGCGCTCATCAGGGCCAGCAGCAGCAGGCCCAGCGCCAGTGCAAACGCAGCGCGGAACCACCAGGTCTGGTGCCAGGCTGGCAGCACGCGTATGGGCAGGGCCAGCTCGCGCTCGCCCCACTGGCCGTCGCGGTTGGAGGCGCGCAGGCGCAGGCTGTAGTCGCCCGGCGGCAGGTTGGCATAGGCGGCCAGCCGGCGCGTCGCGTCCGTCGCCAGCCAGGTGGTGTCATAACCCTCCAGCTTGTAGGCGTAGCGGTTGCGCTCGGGCGCGGAGAAGTCGGTCGACGAGAACTCCACGGCCAGGCTGTTGGCATCGGCGGGCACAGTCAGCGGGGAGCTGCCGGCGGCCACATGCACGGGCTGGCCGCCGAGCTTCACGTCGGTGACCAGCACGCTGGCTGCATAGGTCCAGGGCCGCAGCTTTTCGGGCTGCACCACCGTCATGCCGCCAGCGCCGCCGAACAACAGCTCACCCCGCGCAGTGCGCGCGGCCGAGCCGGTCCAGTAGGTCGGGAAGACGACGCCCTCGGCGCGGCGCAGCGCCAGCACGGCAAGTGTCTGCGCGTCGATGCGGGCCAGGCCGTTGTCGGTGCTGGCCCAGACCCGGCCTTGCAGGTCGCGCAGTAGCGCGTTGACGGTGCTGTCGGGCAACTGAGCCGGCCCCAGGCGTTGCGGTGCTTCGCCGCCTTGTCCGGTCGCTGGCAGCACATCGATGCCGCCGCCATAGGTGCCCACCCACATCCGGCCACGGTCATCCGCCAGCAGCGCAGTAACGAAGGCCGCAGACAGCCGCCCGGGCTCGACCGGGCCGGGCAGCCACTGTGTGACGGCACGCGTGGTCGTGTCGACGCGGTTCAGGCCATGGCGTGTGCCGACCCAGAGCACACCGGCGTCGCGCGGGTCGCGCGCCAGCACGGTGACGCGCTGGTCGCTGAGGCCGGGCGCGGCCAGCGTGACGGCCTCAGCCCGGCCGAGCTTCACGTCCAGCCGCCACAGCCCGTCGGTCTGGCCGCCTATCCACAGGTCGTCGCCATCGGCCAGCAGCGCCCAGGCGGACGCCGCCGGGTCGCGGCCCGCCAGCGTCACGCGGCTGACGCGCCGCCCCGCGGCGTCCGCGCGATAGAGCCCGCGCTTGGTGCCGATGAAAAGGCCGCCGTCCGGCGCCGGCGCCATCGCCAGCACGATGTCGGGCGGCAAGGCGGTGTCGGGCCGGGTCGGGTCCGGCCGCAGAGCACCGACGCGGTTGCCTGCCGTGTCGAGAATGTCGATGCCGCTCTTGTGCGTACCCAGCCATAGGCTGCCATCGGGCCGGGGCTGTATCCAGCTGATCTCAGTGCTGACGAAGCGGGCGTCCATCGCATCACCGCCGTCGGGCGACACGCCGAAGCGCGTCAGCACGGCGGTCTGGCGCGGGTCGTAGCGGCTCAGGCCGCGGTTGGTGCCCACCCAGATCAGGCCGGCGCGGTCGCGGTACAGCGCGCGCAGCGAGTTGTCGGCCAGGCTGGTGGGCCAAGCGGGCACGTGGCGGATGCGGCGCGTCTCGCCCAGCGCAAAGTCCACCGCGACGAGGCCCTGGCTGAGCGTAGCAACCCACATTTCGCCGGGCTGCACCTCGGTCAGGCCGGCGATCTGGCTGTCGCTCAGCAGGTCCAGGCCGTCGCGCGTGGCCCACTCGTGCAGCGGCGCGGCCGGTGCGCGGCCTTCGTCCGGCAGCACGAAGACGCCGTGCTGAAGGCTGCCCACCCAGATGCGCCCGGCGCTGTCCTGCGTGAGCACCTCGGGCTGCACGGTGGCTCCGGCGCGTAGTGCGACCGGCTCAAGCGTCGCAGCGCCGGGCTGGCGCCGGAACAGGCCCGCCGTACTGCCCAGCCACAGCGCGCCACGGCGGTCGCGCAGCAGCACGCGCACCTGGGCGCCGGCGGCGGCGGCCCAGCCCTGGCTGGCGTGTTCGATGCGGCTGTCGGGGGCCAGCCGGTCCAGGCCGCCATCGGTGACGATCCACAGACCGCCCTCACCGTCGTCCAGCATCTGGCGCACGCTGACATGGCTGAGGCCGCGCTCGCCGCCGACCGGGTAGCGCACGAAGCGGTCAACGGCCGGGTCATGCCGCAGCAGGCCGGCCGAACTCGTGCCCACCCAGAGCCGGCCGCGTGCGTCGCCGTGCAGGGCCTGAACATAGCTGTCGGGCAAGGCGCCGTCGCGCTGTGGGTCGGCCTGATAGACGCGGAAGCGATAGCCGTCCCAGCGCGACAGGCCGCCCGGGCTGCCTATCCACAGGAAGCCTTGCCCGTCCTCGGCCAGCGCCGACGCAATCGCATTGGGCAGGCCCCGGTCCTGCGTGATGTGCTGGAAAGCGATGTCGGCTAGGCGCCCCCGGGGCGGTGCGGGCGGCTCGGGCGCGGCCTGCGCCAGCGTGGCGGCCAGCAGCCCGCCCAGCGCGAGGCGCCAGACAGGGTGAAGCCGCAATCGGAACTCGCGCAGGAGCACAGCAGGCCGTCGAAGGTCGGGCCGTCAGGCCCGGAAGCGTCGATTCTCTTCGACGCGCAGCGCGCCGAGGCCGGCCCTATTTGACGAGCCGGTTCATCTCCACCGCGTCGAAGGTCTCATCGCGCTGGGCATCGCAGGGCACGCAGTCGCCGACCGGCTTGCCGAGCTGCGTGGAGAGCTTGCACAGCGCGTCCCACAGCAGCGCAATTTGGTGCTCGTGGCCCGAAGCGCTGTCGATGAGGCCGCGCATGGCCAGGGCCACGGGGTCGTCGCCCTGGGCCACGCCATAGGCCGAGAAGCCCATGCGGGCGGCGGCCTCCTCGCGGGCCTGCTCGCTGGCGGCCTCGATGATGCGGGCCGGGTTGCCCACGGCCGTCGCGCCCGCCGGCACGGGCTTGGTGACGACCGCACCCGAGCCGATGCGCGCGCCCGCGCCGACCGTGAAGCCGCCCAGCACGCAGGCATTGGCGCCGACGATGACGCCCGGGCCCAGCGTCGGGTGGCGCTTGGCGCCCTTGACGAGCGAGGTGCCGCCAAGCGTCACGCCCTGGTAGATGGTGCAGCCCTCGCCGATCTCGGCCATTTCGCCGATGACGATGCCCATGCCGTGGTCGATGAAGACCTTGCGGCCGATGCGCGCGCCGGGGTGGATCTCGATGCCGGTCAGGAAGCGGCCCCAGTGCGAGACCCAGCGCCCCAGCCACTTGAAGCCGTGGCTCCACAGCCAGTGCGCGCGGCGGTGCATCCACAGTGCGTGCAGGCCCGGGTAACAGGTCAGCACCTCCCACGTCGACCGCGCGGCCGGGTCGCGCTCGAGGATCAGGGCAATGTCTTCGCGCAGGCGCTGGAACATGGTGCGATCAAGGAAAAAGGTGAGCCAGTCTAGGCGCGAGGTCAAGAGCCTGCTGTGCCTGCGGTCTTCATCATCTGCCGGGCGATGCCGCGAAGGATGTGCACTTCCTCATTCGTGAGACCGGCGCGGTTGAAGAGCTGGTTCAGGCGCGGCATCAGCTTGCGCGGCGCGGCGGGGTCGAGGTAGCCAATGTCGACCAGCGCCGTCTGCAAGTGGTCCAGCAGGCCTTGCACGGCGCGCGCGTCGGCCCATGCAGGGTCCGGCGTGCGGGCCTGCACGCCAAAGCCGCCGAGGGCTTGCCGCAGGTCATAGGCCAGCAGCTGCACGGCCTGGGCCAGGTTCAGCGAGCCGTAGTCCGGGTGCGTCGGGATACTGAGCACCGCGTGGCAGCGGTAGACGTCCTCGTTGCTCATGCCGTAGCGCTCGGAGCCGAACACCAGCGCCAGCCGGGGCGGGGCCTCACGCGCGGCCAACTCGGCGAACAGCGCGCGCGGCTCGTGCGTCGGCGGGCCGAAGTCGCGCGGCGTCATCGCCGTGGCGCAGGCGTAGTCCACGCCGTCCAGCGCGTCGGTCAGCGTCGGCACGACGCGGGCGCGGGCCAGGATGTCGGCCGCGCCGCTGGCCATGGCCACGGCCTCCTCGTGGCAGAGCACGTCGGGGAAGCGCGGCGCCACCAGCACCAGGTCGTGAAAGCCCATCACCTTCATCGCCCGCGCCGTCGCGCCGACGTTGCCGGCGTGGCTGGTGTTGATGAGAACGAAGCGTGTGGATTGCACGGGTTTACACGTAAGCGGCGGCTAGAATCGCGCGATTATCCGGGCCGCCTCCATGGGTCCCGTCGCTCTTTCCTCCTGTCAGCCCCTTCTTCCCAGCGAGTGCCACGCATGCTGCAAACGTCTCACCATCCCATGCTCAATGTCGCCATCAAGGCGGCGCGTGCGGCTGGCGCCATCATCAACCGCGCCTCGCTGGATCTTGAAGCTCTGCGCATCAACACCAAGAGCCCGAACGACTTCGTCACCGAGGTCGACCACGCCGCAGAAGGGGTGATCATCGAGACGCTGCTGGGCGCCTACCCTGACCACGRCATCCTGGCCGAAGAGTCCGGCCGCACCCACGGCGCCAAGCATTCCGAGTTCGTCTGGATCATCGATCCGCTGGACGGCACCACCAACTTCATCCACGGCCTGCCGATGTATTGCGTGTCCATCGCGCTGGCGCACCGCGGCGTCGTGCAGCAGGCCGTCGTCTACGACCCGACCCGCAACGACCTCTTCTACGCCACCAAGGGCCGCGGCGCGTTCTGCAACGACCGCCGCCTGCGCGTGTCCAAGCGCACCCGCCTGAGCGACTCGCTGATCGGCACCGGCTTCCCCTTCCGCCGTGGCGACAACTTCAAGCGCTACGTGAAGATGTTCGAGGAAGTCATGCAGAGCTGCGCCGGCCTGCGCCGCCCGGGCGCTGCGGCACTAGACCTCTGCTACGTCGCCGCCGGCTACTACGACGCCTTCTTCGAGACCGGCCTGCAGCCCTGGGACGTGGCGGCCGGCTCGCTGATCATTGCCGAGGCCGGTGGCCTGATCGGCAACTTCACCGGCGAGGCCGACTACCTGCACCAGCGCGAAGTCGTGGCCGGCAACCCCAAGATCTACGCCCAGCTCGTGACGATGCTGTCGCCCTACACCCGCGTCATCAAGGAAGAAGCTGTGGCCGCCGCCGCCGCGCCAGCCACGGAAGGCGAAGCCGCTACGGCCCCGGCGCCCGTGGCCAAAAAGCGTGTGGCCGTGCGCCTGAAGAAGGAAGACATGGGCGGCGACGCTCCGGTCTGACCCTTTCGGCACTCTCTGCCCCGCTGACGAAGCCCTCCTCGCGAGGGCTTCGTCGTTTTCGGCGTGACGAAGTTGGCAGGTACGACCTCTACGGAATAACCCACCCATCAGCGTGTGACTTGTGCACGCCTGCCCCCCTTACCTGTGGGGGTTCGACTGGCCAGAATGCGAGCCAACGCGGCCAAGAAGCCGCATCGCTTCCACTCCAACCCACTCGAAAGATTCCATGTTCGCTCGCTCCGTTCTCGCCCTCGCCCTCGTTGCCGCTGCGTCCCTGGCTCACGCCGACGCCAAGGTCCTGAAGAAGGTGGCCCCCGAGTACCCCAACGAAGCCGTGAAGAAGAACATCAACAACGGCAGCGTGCGCGCCAAGATCGCCATCGCCGGTGACGGCAAGGTCTCGGGCGTCGAAGTCGTCGAAGCCGAACCCAAGCGCGTGTTCGACCGCGCCGCCGTCGAGGCCCTGAGCCAGTGGAAGTTCGAAGGCACCGGCGCCGCGCAGACGCATGAAGTCAAGCTGGTGTTCAAGTCTGAAGATTAATTCGGCGCCCCGCTGAATCAACAAGGCCCGCAGTCGCGGGCCTTGCTCTTTGTGGGCGCCAGATAATGCGCGCCCCGATGAAAACCGAAACCGCCGCCCCCGACCTCGCCCCACACACGCCCATGATGTCCCAGTACCTTGGGCTCAAAGCGGACTTCCCGGACACGCTGCTGCTGTACCGGATGGGCGATTTCTACGAAGTCTTCTACGACGATGCCCGCAAGTGCAATGCGCTGCTGGACATCACGCTGACCCAGCGCGGCCAGAGCGCCGGCCAGCCGGTCGTCATGGCCGGCGTGCCGGTGCATGCACTGGAGAGTTATCTCGCCAAGCTCATCAAGCTCGGCGAAGCGGTGGCGATTGCCGAGCAGGTCGGCGAGGTCGGCTTGGGCAAGGGCCCCGTGGAGCGCAAGGTCGTGCGCGTCGTCACGCCGGGCACCATCACCGACACCGAGCTGCTGGCCGACAAGCAGGACGCCGTGCTGCTCGCCGTCAGCGGCAGTGGCCGCCGGCACGGTCTGGCCTGGCTGTCGCTGACGCAGGGCGAAATCGGTCTCGCCGAATGCAGCGACGTGGAGCTGCCGGCCTGGCTGGCACGCCTGTCGCCGGCCGAGGTGCTGGTGAACCGCGAGCAGCAGCCTGCCGGCGTCATGAAGGCGCGCTTCCCGGTCACGAACCGGCCGAGCTGGCAGTTCGACGCCGCTTTAGGCCAGCGCAAGCTCTGCGAGCAACTCGCCGTGGCCAGCCTGCAGGGCTTCAACGCGCATGAACTGGCCTTGGCCCACGCAGCGGGCAGCGCGCTGCTGGCGTTTGCCGAGCACACGCAGGGCCGCGCACTGGCCCATGTGCGCTCCCTGCGCGTGCAGCGCAGCGGCGACCTGCTGGACCTGCCGCCCGCCACGCAGCGCAACCTGGAGCTGGTGCAGACGCTGCGCGGCGAGACCAGCCCCACCCTCTTCTCGCTGCTGGACAGCTGCAAGAGCGGCATGGGCAGCCGCACGCTGCGCCAGTGGCTGCTGCATCCCAAGCGTGACCGCGCCGAAGCCATCTCGCGCCACAACGCCATCGCGGCGCTGCAGGCCGAAGGCTTCGAGCCGCTGCGCGAGGCGCTGAAGTCGGTCAGCGACGTGGAGCGCATCTCGGCCCGCATCGCGCTGCGCCAGGTGCGCCCGCGCGAGCTGACCGGCCTGCGCGCGACGCTGCAAGTCCTGCCCCAACTGCGCGCGGTGACACCCACCGCGCTACGCGACGCCAGCCTGAACCCGCCGGCCGACATCCAGGAGCTGCTGGAGCGTGCCATCGCGTTGGAGCCGGCCATCCTGACGCGCGACGGCGGCGTCATCGCCGACGGCTTCGATGCCGACCTGGACGAGCTGCGCGGCATCCAGCAAAACTGCGACGGCTTCCTGCTGGACCTGGAAACCCGCGAACGCGCCCGCACGGGCATCGCCAACCTGCGCGTGCAGTTCAACCGCGTGCATGGCTTCTACATCGAGGTCACGCAGGGCCAGGTCGACAAGGTGCCGATGGACTACCAGCGACGCCAGACGCTGAAGAACGCCGAGCGCTACATCACGCCCGAGCTGAAGGCCTTCGAGGACAAGGCGCTGTCCGCCAACGAGCGGGCACTGGCGCGCGAGAAGCTGCTGTACGAGCAGGTCATCGACGCCCTCATCACCCGCCTGGAGCCGCTGACCGCGCTCGGCCGCACGCTGGCCGGGCTGGACGCGCTGGCCGCGTTGGCCGAACGCGCCGTCACGCTGAACTGGTGCCGGCCGGAATTCGTGGCCCAGCCCTGCCTGGAGATCGAGGCCGGCCGTCACCCCGTCGTGCAGGGCCGCCTGCAGGAGACCGGTGGCACGGAGTTCATGCCCAACGACTGCAAGCTGGACGCCCGCACCAAGCTGCTCGTCATCACCGGCCCGAACATGGGCGGCAAGAGCACCTTCATGCGCCAGGTGGCGCTGATCGCGCTGCTGGCCGCGATTGGTTCCTATGTGCCCGCCACGAGCTGCCGACTGGGGCCGATGGACGCCATCCACACCCGCATCGGCGCGGCGGACGACCTGGCCAACGCGCAGTCCACCTTCATGCTGGAGATGACCGAGGGCGCGGCCATCCTGCATTCGGCGACCGACCAGTCCCTGGTGCTGATGGACGAGATCGGGCGGGGAACGTCGACCTTCGACGGCCTGGCACTGGCCTCGGCCATCGCCAGCCACCTGCACGACAAGACCCGCGCCTTCACGCTGTTTGCGACGCACTATTTCGAGCTGACCGAGTTCCCCGCCAAGCACGCGCAGGCGCAGAACTGGCACGTCTCGGCCGTCGAGAGCGGCGAAGACATCGTCTTCCTGCACGAGCTGCAGCCCGGCCCCGCCAGCCGCAGCTATGGCGTGCAGGTCGCACGCCTGGCCGGCATGCCGGCCAGCCTGGTGCGCCAGGCGCGCGCGACGCTGGAGGCGCTGGAGGCGCGATCCAACGCGGCCGATGACCAGTTCGACCTTTTCGCCGCCCCGCCCGCCCCGCCACCCCTGCCCGAGCCCAGTGAGCTGCTGCAGGCGCTGGCCAAGGTCGACCCGGACACGCTGTCGCCACGCGAGGCGCTGGAGGCGCTGTACCAGCTCAAGCGTCTGGCTGGCGGCTGACCGCATGACACAGCGCCGAGCTGTACTGACGCTGCTGTCCGCAGCGGGCCTGTCTTCCCTGCAATCAGCCCGGGCAGCGGAGCCGCTGCGCATCAGCATCCCGCAGCTGTCGCCCAGCTCGCAGGAGCATGCRAGCTATTTCCCGCAGCTGCTGCGGCTGGCACTGGAGAAGACCCGCGCCAGCGATGGACCGTTCGAGATCCGTTACTACGAGCAGGCCATGAGCGGCGCGCGCCAGTTCGCCGAGCTAAGGAACAACGGCGCGATCAACCTGATCTGGGATGGCAGCAACGCCAGGCGCGAGACCGAACTGCTGCCCGTGCGCATCTCGCTGCTGCGCGAGCTGAACGACTACCGCGTTTTCCTGATCCGCAAGGACGACCAGGCCCGTTTCCGGACCGTGCACACGCTGGCCGACCTGAGCCACTTCACGGCCGGCGCAGGCGAGAACTGGCCCTCGACCGCCGTGCTGCGCGCCAACGGCCTGCCGGTGGTCACGTCCATCGGCTACGAACAGCTCTTCGGGATGCTGGCTGCCCGCCGCTTCGACTACATGCCACGCGGCGTCTATGAGGCCTCGTTTGAACAGCGCCAGCACAACGGCCTGGCCATCGAGCAGGGTCTGTTCCTGCACTACAGCGTGCCTTTCTACTTCTTCACCAGCCGTCAGAACCCGGCCCTGGCGGACCGCATCGAGCGCGGCCTGCGGGCGGCGCTGGCGGACGGCAGTTTCGACCGCCTGTTCCGCAGCATTCCCAGCTTCAAGCGCAGCCTCGACGAGATCCACGCCGGCAAGCGCCGCGTGCTCGAACTCCAGTTGCCTCCCGATGCGCGTATTGCCAAGCCATGACGACAACGCCCACGCTGGTCTTCTCACACGCCAACAGTTATCCCGCCGGCTGCTACCGCCTGCTGTTCGAACGCTGGCGCGCGGCGGGCTGGCGCGTCGAGGCGCTGGATCGCTTCGGGCACGACCCGCGCTTCCCGGTCACCGGCGACTGGCGCCGCCTGCGCGACCAGCTCATCCATTTCATCGAGAGCGACGTCAAGCCGGATGGCCCCGTCGCCCTGGTCGGCCATTCGCTCGGCGGCATGCTGAGCCTGATGGCCGCCTGCCGCCGCCCCGACCTCGTCGACCGCCTGGTCATGCTGGATTCACCGGTCGTCTCCGGCCTGAAGGCCGCCGCCGTCGCAGTGGCCAAGACGACCGGGCTGATCCATCGCTACGGCCCGTCCAAGATTGCCCGCGAGCGCCGCCACGTCTGGCCCGACCGCGAGGCCGTGCACAAGCACTTCTCTGCCAAGAAGATGTTCGCCCGCTGGGACCCGCGCGTGCTGGCCGACTACATCGCCGCTGGCTTCGAGGAGGCCGACGGCCAGGTCCAGCTGCGCTTCCGGCGCGAGGTCGAAGCCCACGTCTACCGCACCCTGCCCCATCACCTGCCCTTGCTGCTGCGCCTGCGTCCGCCGCAATGCCCCGTCGCCTTCGTCGGCGGCACGCGGTCGGCCGAGCTGCGCCAAGCGGGCGCGGCGGCGTCCAAGAAGCTGGCCGGCGAGCGTTGGCGGTGGATGGAGGGCTCGCACCTCTACCCCTTCGAGAAGCCCGAGGAAACAGCGGACTTGGTGCTGGACCTCTTGACTTAGGCCGCGGGCCGAGCGCTGGGCCGCTCCCAAGCCGGCCCGCGGGCGATGTGCTTTTGGCTTAATGCCAAAAGCATCGCCGTCCCCTCGGGGGACCGACTGGGTTCGCCCGCGTTCAGCGCGGCGAGACCGGGCGAGGGGCAGACCAATCTACAATCGCAATTTCCCACCTCAGCATGCTGTTCTGCGTGCTGCAAGACATGACCAAATACGTCTTCGTCACCGGCGGTGTGGTGTCCTCCTTGGGTAAGGGCATCGCGTCGGCCTCCCTGGCTGCCATCCTCGAATCGCGCGGCCTCAAAGTCACCCTCATCAAGCTGGACCCGTACATCAACGTCGACCCCGGCACGATGTCGCCCTTCCAGCACGGTGAGGTCTTCGTCACCGACGACGGCGCCGAAACCGACCTCGATCTGGGCCACTACGAACGCTTCATCACGACCCGGATGAAGCGCACCAACAACTTCACGACCGGCCAGATCTACAAGACCGTGCTCGAGAAGGAACGCCGCGGCGACTACCTCGGCAAGACGGTGCAGGTGATCCCGCACATCACCAACGAGATCCAGGARTTCRTCAAGCGCGGCGCCGAGGGCGTCGACGTGGCCATCGTCGAGATCGGCGGCACGGTGGGCGACATCGAGTCCCTGCCCTTCCTCGAAGCCGTGCGTCAGATGAGCCTGCGCGCCGGCCCGACGAACACGGCCTATGTGCACCTGACCTACGTGCCCTGGATCGCCGCGGCCGGCGAGCTGAAAACCAAGCCCACCCAGCACACGGTGCAGAAGCTGCGCGAGATCGGCATCCAGCCCGACGCGCTGCTGTGCCGCGCCGACCGCCGCATCCCCGACGACGAGCGCGAGAAGATCTCGCTGTTCACCAACGTCGCGGAGTACGGCGTGATCTCGATGTGGGACGTGAACACCATCTACAAGGTGCCGCGCCTGCTGCATGAGCAGGGACTGGACCAGCTCATCTGCACCAAGCTGCAGCTCAACACCAAGAGCGCCGACCTGAAGCGCTGGGACAAGCTGGTCTACGAGGTCGAGAACCCGACGACCGAAGTCACCATCGCCATGTGCGGCAAGTACACCGACCTGTCGGACTCGTACAAGTCGCTCAACGAGGCGCTGCGCCATGCCGGCATCCACAACCATGCCGGCGTGAAGATCGAGTACGTCGACAGCGAGACGCTGACGCCCGAGACGGTCGCCTCGCTGGGCAAGTTCGACGCCATCCTCGTGCCCGGCGGCTTCGGCAAGCGCGGCGTGGAAGGCAAGATCCTCGCCGCCCAGTACGCCCGCGAGCACAAGGTGCCGTATCTGGGCATCTGCCTGGGCATGCAGGTCGCAACCATCGAAGTGGCCCGCCACCTGGCCGGCCTGGAAGGCGCCAACTCCACCGAGTTCGAACCCGACACGCCCCACCCCGTCATCGCGCTCATCGACGAATGGCAGGACGCCGACGGCAGCATCCAGAAACGTGACGAGAAGAGCGACCTGGGCGGCACCATGCGCCTGGGCGCGCAGAGCTCCGACGTCAAGGCCGGCACGCTGGCCTTCGACATCTACGGCAAGGTCGTCACCGAGCGCCACCGCCACCGCTTCGAGGCCAACGAGCATTACCTGGACCGCCTGCAGCAGGCCGGCCTCGTCATCTCGGCCATCACCCAGCGCGAGAAGCTGACCGAGATGGTCGAGCTGCCGCGCGAGGTGCACCCCTGGTTTGTCGGCGTGCAGTTCCACCCCGAGTTCAAGTCCACGCCCTGGGGCGGCCACCCGCTGTTCACGGCCTTCATCAAGGCCGCGCTGAATCACAAGGCACAAGCATGAAGCTCTGCGGATTCGATGTCGGCATCGACCAACCCTTCTTCCTGATCGCCGGCACCTGCTCGATCGAGGGCCTGCAGATGTCGCTCGACGTGGCCGGCCTGTTGAAAGAGGCCTGCACGAGTCTCGGCATTCCGCTGATCTACAAGGGTTCGTTCGACAAGGCCAACCGCTCGTCCGGCACCACCAAGCGCGGTGTCGGCATGGAAGCCGGCCTGAAGATCCTCGACGAGGTGCGCCGCCAGACCGGCCTGCCGGTGCTGACCGACGTGCACGATGCATCACAGGTGGCCGAGGTCGCCAGCGTCGTGGACGTGTTGCAGACCCCGGCCTTCCTGTGCCGCCAGACGGATTTCATCCGCGCGGTCGCGCAGTCGGGCAAGCCGGTCAACATCAAGAAGGGCCAGTTCCTCGCCCCCTGGGACATGAAGAACGTCATCGACAAGGCCCGCGCCGCCGCGCGCGAGGTGGGCCTTTCCGAAGACCTCTTCCTCGCCTGCGAGCGCGGCGTCAGCTTTGGCTACAACAACCTGGTTGCCGACATGACCAGCCTGGCCGAGATGCGCAACACCAGCGCACCGGTGGTCTTCGACGTCACCCATTCGGTGCAGAAGCCCGGCGGCCTCGGCGGCTCGAGCGGCGGTGCCCGCGAGATGGTGCCCGTGCTGGCCCGGGCCGGCGTGGCCGTGGGTGTGGCCGGTCTGTTCATGGAGACTCATCCGAACCCGGCAGAGGCTTTCAGTGACGGCCCCAACGCCGTGCCGCTCAAGCACATGAAGACGCTGCTGGCGCAACTGGTGGCGCTGGATCGCGTTGTCAAGCAACAGCCTTTGTTAGAGAACGACTTCTCCTGCTGAACACATGGCCGCCTACATCCTCGCCAACGTCAAGGTCACCAACCCGGAACAGTACGAGGACTACCGGCGCCTCGCGTCGCTGGCCATGAAGGAGCACGGCGCCGAGGTGCTGGTGCGCGGCGGCAAGACGACGGTGCTCGAAGGCGACTGGACGCCCGAGCGCGTCGTGCTTTTGAAGTTCCCGTCAACCGAGGCCGCTCAGGCCTTCTATGACTCGCCGGAGTACGGCGCAGCGCGCGAAGCCCGCGAGGGCATCGCCGTGATGCGCATGGTCTTGATTGACGGCGTCTGACCGCGTGCCGGTCGTTGCACTGCTGCTCGGCGCCCTGTTTGGCGGCTTCGCTTCCGAGAGTTTGATGGGCGCCTTGCTAGGCGCCGCCGTGGGCTGGCTGGGTTGGCAGCAGATGCAGCAGGGGCGGCGCATCGCCAGCCTGGAGCAGCAACTGCTGGCGCGCGCGCCAGCACCGGCGTTGGCGCCTCAGCCCGCTGTCGTGCAAGCACCTCCTGTCATAGCGCCTGACCCTGCGCGCGTGCCCGTGCCAGAGCGGACCGAAGCGGCCGTCGCCGTCACCGCTCCGACGGTCATCGCAACACCTGTCGCGTCATCTCAAGCTCCCAAGCCAACACCCCCGCCGGCCCCCGCGCCTGTCCCGCGCCGCCCAATTCCCATGCCCGCCTGGGCCCAGCGCATCGCGGCGGCCAACACCATCGTCAAGGTCGGGCTGGCGATGCTCTTCCTCGGCCTCGTTTTCCTGGCCCGCTTCGCGGCCGAGAACGTCACGGTACCGCTGGAAGTGCGCTTGGCCGGCATCGGCGCCACCGGCGTCGCGCTGCTGACGGTCGGCTGGCGGCTGCGGCTGCGCTCGCGTGGCTACGGCCTGCTGCTGCAGGGCGGCGGCGTGGCTGTGGTCTACCTGACGCTGTTTGCCGCCGTCAAGCTGGCCGGCCTGCAACCGCTGGCGCTTGTGTTTGCACTGATGCTGTCGGTCTCGCTGCTGGCTGCGCTGCTCGCCGTGAAGCAGGACTCGCAGGCGCTGGCCGTCGTCGCAGCCTTGGGCGGCTACGCGACCCCGCTGCTGCTGTCGACTGGCGGCGGCGCCATCGCCATGCTGCTGGGCTACTACCTCGTGTTGGGCCTGGGCGTGGCGCTGGTGGCCTGGTTCAAGCACTGGCCGCGTCTGAACCTGATCGCCTTCAGCTTCACCTCCATCGTCGCCGGCGCCTGGGGCGCCACGAGCTATTCGAGCGCCGACTATGCCGTCGCCCAGGGCTTCCTGATCGCCTTCTGGCTGCTGTTCACTGCCGTGCTGCTGATGCCCGGCCGGCGAGCGCAGGCGCCCGAGGTCTGGCTACAGGCCTCGCTGCTGTTCGGCGTGCCCGTCTTCGGTTCGGCCATGCAGTACATGCTGCTCAAGCCCGATTCCATGGCCATCGCCTTCGCCGCGCTGCTGATTGGCGGCGCCTATGTGGGCCTGGCCGCGTGGGTGCGGCGCCGCCCGGCGCATGCGCTGGTGTTCGAGGCCTTCATCGCGCTGGGCGCCGTGTTCGGCACGCTGGTCATTCCATTCGCGCTAAGCGCTGAGGCCACCGCCGGCGCCTGGGCGCTGGAGGGCCTGGGCGCCGTGTGGCTGAGCCTGCGCCAGCGCCGCCTGCGCGTGCTGGCCAGCGGCCTGGCGCTGATGGCGCTGGGCGGCTTCACACTGCTGTGGTCGCTGTCTCGCGGTGACGCTTCTCATGCGCCATCGCAATTGCTCAACGCGCTGCTGATCGCGGCGGCCGGGCTGGGCGCCGCGCGCTTCCTGGGACGCGACGACAGCCGGCCCTGGCATGCGGGCGTCGCGTTCGCGCTGGTCGGCTGGGGCACGGCTTGGCTGGCGGTTGCGGCGGGCATCGTGCTCGACCAGTGGGTGCCGGCACCGCACGAGTGGGCCGTCAGCGTCGCGCTGATCGCCGCCATCAGCGCGCTGCTTCTGGGCCTGCAGGCGCTGTGGCGCTGGCCCACGGCCGCGTGGCCGACGGCATTGCTGCTGCCGGCCTGGGGCTTGCTGGGCATCCTGGGCACGGTGCTGCACGGCGCGCCGCTGTCGGCGGGTGGCGTGTGGGCACTGCCGCTGGCCTGGGCCGCTCAGGCGCTGGTGCTGCAACGCACGGCGCCGCACTGGCCCGCGCTGCTGCGCAACGCCACGCATGCCGGCAGCCTGCTGGCCTTCGCGCTGCTCGGCGCCCTGCAGGGCCGTCACTGGACGGCCGACCTGGGTGACCCCGGCAGCGCCTGGGGCTGGCTGGGCTGGCTGCTGGTGCCGGCGCTGTTGCTGGCCGCCGTGCTGCGTCAGCAGAAGCGCGCACCCGAGCAGCAGGCCTGGCCGCTGCGCCTGGCACCTGTGGCCTACGCCCAGGCCGGCGCGGCCGTGCTGAGCCTGGCGCTCGCCGCCTGGGTGCTGATCGCCAACTGGGCCAGCCCCGGCAGCGCCCAGCCCCTGCCCTATATCCCGGTGCTGAATCCGCTGGACCTCGGCATCGCCGCCGCACTGCTGGCCGTCGTCGCCTGGCTGCGCAGCCCGGCCGCCGCAGCGATCGGCCTGCCGCAACAGGCTCTTGCCGTGCCCGCCGGCCTGGCCTTCCTGTGGCTCAACGGCATGCTGATCCGCTGCTTCCACCACTGGGGTGGCGTGCCGTACCACGTCGACGGCTGGCTGGATTCACGCGGCGTGCAGACCGGCCTGGCCCTGCTGTGGAGCGCGCTAGCCCTGGTGCTGATGCTGCTTGGCACACGCCGCCACCAACGCGCGCCATGGCTGACCGGCGCCGTGCTGCTGGGCGCCGTCGTGCTGAAGCTGATGGTGTTCGACCTGCAGGGCAGCGGCACCGTGCTGCGCATCGTCTCCTTCATCGGCGTGGGCGTGCTGATGCTGGTGATCGGCTATGTCGCGCCTCTGCCCGGTTCTTCTGGTTCGGCCCGAGATGAAAAAACGCCTGTTTGAACTGCTGATGCTGCTGGCCGCCACCTCGGCCAGCGCCGTGCCGTACCGCGCTCCCGTCCAGGTCACCC